>DATCIL010000087.1:0-1054 GCA_036507795.1 Anaerolineales bacterium
AGAGAATGGATGCCTCCACTGCGCACCACATCCACGCGCGAAAAGGCATTCCATTGGCGGTAGATCACCCTGGCGTCGGGATACTGCATCGCATACGAGAGGCTCTTGTATGGCGAGATGCGGAGTTCCATGAAAGGGAAAGGGGATTGGCCATCCAGCGGCCAACCAGTGAGCCGCAAGCCCAGGTCAAGAAAAGCAAAAATTAATAACACCAGCGCCCCCAGGACAATAGGATGGCGGAACTGGTACAAACCAAGTGTTGACATCAGGGCGGCCAGCACCGCGATTGCAATGCTCAGGGTCACCATTCCCTCTCCACCCAGGGAGGCAGGGGCGATCAAAGCAATTACACATCCTGCTGCCGATCCAAGCAGGTTAACCGCGTAGGTTGTTCCAGCGAACTGAGGAGAAGCGGCTAATAAAAAGCCAAGCGCCATCCCGCTGAAGAAGAACGGGGTGGCGAGGGCAATATAGTGTAGAACGAGGATCAAAACCTGACGGCGATCCCAGGCAATGCTGAAGGAATCGAAAGGCAACCAGTTGGTCAACAGATAGGCAGCGAGAATACTGATGCCTGTCGCCATCACGAACTGGCTCATACGCTGTCCGGGTTTTGCTTTTAGGAGGGAGGGGAAAATCGTCAGCGCTGTGCCGCTGGCGCCAAAGCCGAGCAAGGCAATGCTGACGATCATGAAGGCGAAGTGATAGAACTGCGCGACCGAGAAAAGCCGCGTCAAGTTGATCTCGAAGGCCAGTGTGGCGGCTGAGAGAAGAAAAAGGCTTAGCCAGATGCTTCGTGCGATGCTAAGCCTCCAGCATTATGAACCGCTTGTCAATTTCATTCTTCTATTCGTGATTACAGGCTTCATACAGTAATTTTATCTATAGCAGGATCAGCTTTTTGGCCGAGCGTGGCGATCTGTCCATTGAGGCGGACGCGCCCCGCAGAGATGAAGTCCTCACAGGCACGGCGTGATCCGTAGCCAGCTTGCCCAAGTATTTTTTGTACTCGTTCAGGCATGATGGCGGAATTATAACCGCGCTATTCTTTGTG
>DATCIL010000088.1:0-1615 GCA_036507795.1 Anaerolineales bacterium
ACTGCATACATATCCAGGCTGGCGCTGGGATCGTAGAGCAGCTGGCCGTTTGTGATATTGTATGGGTAGCCATGCCAGGGGCAGACCAAAGTACCCTCATTTAACGGCCCAGTTGCAACCGGACCGCCGCGGTGCAGACAGCTGTTCCGCAGTGCATACCAATTGCCTTTGTGATGGAAAACACCGATGGAAAGACCATTGACCTGGACGATCTTGCGCTCGCCTTCAGGAATCTCCCCAACCTGGGCGACAAATATATCCTGATATTCCACCGGTCTCTGCAACCCCAACCCAACCTCGTAAGCATCTACGGACATCTGGAATACGGATTTGGAGTCCACGGTTTTCAGATCTTCATACGTCTCTGCTTCGCGCTCGTTTCCGTAAGCCCGGGCTAATAGCTCGAGGATGACCATCATAAGCTTGTTCCAGGCTTTCACGGCGCGCACTTCCAGATCGGGATTATACTCACGCAGTTCTCTCGTCAGCGCCTCGGTAATGGCGTGCTGAATAAAACCGACCTGGCCGATCACGTAGCGCTCCGGGATGTATATATTGGGGTCAGCTCCATGGGAGGTGTGCGCCCGGCCAACGTAATCGACGTAGCGGGCGTAATCGTCGTCATAGATCCCGGCAGCAGTCCGCCTCCAGAAATTGGTCAGGTGGTGCATGCGCAGCTGCAGGTATTCCTGGTTGATGCTGCTGTCCGGATTAATAAAGTATTTACGTGTTGGAGGGTAGCGTAACAGGTGGTCGTAAAATTTCCCAACGATGGCAGGCAGGTGCTTCTCGATAATCAGCCGGGATTCCACAATCGCCTCGATGTCCCCTTGATTAAAGCCAACGAACTCAGCCATGTAACGGAAGTATCGCCCTGAGTCTTCCGCGCCGCGGTTGATCTTTTCTCTTTGAGTAATCTTCTCGCTCATCCTTAATGTTCTCCTTCACGTGAATAAATGATACCAATTCTACATCCATATTCTATAACTTGCGTGACACATTCGCCCGAAGTTGGTATGATTATAAAAATCAATAAAGACCAAATTATCGAGGAACAGCGTTGTCAATATCTCGGCGCGACTTCTTAAAATTATCCAGCTTTGGTTTGGGCAGCCTGATGCTTCGTCCGTGGCAGGGTTTGCTGCGCCTGCCCGAATTTCCCCAGGGCGAACGCCTGGGACGCGTGAATGTGGGCTTAGCAGATCTTAAAGCGCAGCCGGACGCGGATAGCCAGACCCTGAAAACGCTCTACGAGGATTCTGTCGTCAACTGGTCAAGAGAAGTAGTGGGCCGCAACCCCTACCGCACCAGCCAGCGATACGTCGAGACGCCCGAAGGTTACATCTGGGCGCCGCATTTGCAGCCGGTTACGAACTCAGCGAACACGCCCGTTTCCTCCTTGTCCGAGACTGGCGAAGGACCAGGGATGTGGGTGGAAGTCACGGTGCCGTACGTGGATTTGATCCTGGATAACCCCCCTCCCCGTGCGCCCTGGACAGAGTATCGTCTTGACACCGGGTTTGCGCCACGCCTGTATTACAGCCAGGTGACTTGGGTCGATGAGATTAGAGTAGGTGAATCTGGCCAGATATTGTACCGGGTGAATGAGCGCTTT
>DATCIL010000089.1:0-5482 GCA_036507795.1 Anaerolineales bacterium
TAGATTAATGTCCAACATTTAGCACCTCCTTGCAACAGAATCAATAACGCCCCCTCGCCAGCAGGACGAGGGGGCGCTCGTGGTGCCACCTGCTTTCGCCGTCCCTGCACCGCCATGTGAATTTTGCGGTTCCAGCATCGGCCTCTACCTCGCTTTAACGGGCGAACCCGGCGCCCCTTACGACGAAAATCTGGCTATCTTCGTCCCTACGGGGGCAACTGGCCCTGGCGGGCCGGCGGAGGGGATTTCACCGATTGACCTGCCGCCTCGCACCACCCAGCGGATCTCTGGGAGGTTTCCCGGCTAGTCTTCTCCGCGCAGTCTTTTTGGACTGATTTCATACGATTATACCCCACCGGATTGTAGTGTCAAGTTTATCGCCATTGAAGCTGCAAGCCAAAGAAAGCAACCGCTAATTTTCGCCAATTTGCGCGGTTTCGCGCAAATTGGCGGTTTCAATCTGAACATCCGTGTAAATCCGCGTTGATCCGCGTCCTACCTGGCTACTCCAGCCGTGTTCTCAAATGCGGGAACAGGATCACCTCGCGAATATTCGGTACGTCCGTAAACAACATGACCAGCCGGTCAAGGCCTAAGCCGAAGCCGCCGTTGGGCGGCATGCCGTAGCGCATGGCCTGCAAATAATCCTCATCCATCGGGTGGCGCTCTTCGTCCTCGGCGTCGTAATCGCGGCCCATCTCCAAAAACCGGGCTTCCTGGTCCAAGGGATCGTTCAACTCCGTAAAGGCATTGCAGATCTCCATCCCGGCGATAAAACCTTCGAAGCGTTCCACAGTCTGGGGATCGCCTGGTTTGCTCTTGGTCAACGGCGAAATATCGCGCGGGTAATCGTATAGAAAGGTCGGCTGTATCAAGTTGGGTTCCAGGAAATCGCCGAGCAGACCTTCGATTAATTTACCGCGGGTGGCGTTCGGGTCCGATTCCATGCCTCGGGCGCGCATCTCCGCGACCAGGCTTTCCGCCGCCGCGTGCTCGTTGATGTCAATGCCCGCCATCTCCGCCAGGCCTTCGCTCAGCTCCATGCGCGTCCAGGGCGGTTCCAGGTTGATTTCATGTCCCTGGTAGGTCAGCGTACGCCTGCCCAGGACGCGATCGGCGACATGGACCACCATTTCCTCGGTGAGGTCCATCACTTCCCGGTAGTCGGCATAAGCCATATAAAACTCAAGCATGGTAAATTCGGGATTGTGCGTCCGGTCGACGCCCTCATTGCGGAAGTCGCGCCCAATCTCGTATACCCGCTCGAAGCCCCCCACCAGCAGGCGTTTGAGATAAAGCTCGAAGGAAATTCGCAAATAGAGATCTTGCTTGAGCTGGTTGTGGTGCGTGATGAAGGGCCGCGCGGCGGCACCGCCGTAGATGGGCTGCAAAATTGGAGTTTCCACCTCGATAAACCCGCGTGCATCGAGAAATTCCTGGATGGCGCGGATGATGGCTGTGCGGGTGCGAAAAATCTCCCTTACTTCTGGATTGACCGCCAGGTCGGCATAGCGCCGGCGGAAGCGCAGCTCCGGATCAGCCAGGGTGGCGTGACGGACGAGCTCCCCATCTACCACCTCATCTTTCGCGGCTGGTAAGGGGGTAATCGCTTTTGCCAGCATGCGAAAATCTTTTACCCGTAGGGTAATCTCTCCCGACCGGGTACGAAACATCTCGCCAGAAGCCTGGACAAAATCGCCCAGATCGAACTCGCGGTTAAATAGATCTAGCTGCTCTTCACCCAGCTCATTGGCCCTTAGAAAGAGCTGCACCCGGCCAGCGCCGTCCTCGATGTGGGCGAAGGAAACCTTACCCATCGGGCGCATCGAGCGAATCCGGCCGACCAAAGTTGCCTCTACCGGCTGCCCCTCTCCCAACTTTTCTGCCTCCTCAAAGGCGCTGATTGCTTCCTGGCTGGTATGGGTGCGCTCAGCTCTGGGAGGATAAGGATCGATCCCCTGCTCTCGCAGGCGCTGCACCTTCTCCAGCCGCCTTCTTTCCAACTCCGTGTACTCTGCCATTATGCCTTCCCATCCTTCTTAAGCAAAAGCCCCGCGCCGAGAAAGCTCGCGCGGGGCAGTTTTTCCGTAAGCCCCAGCCCTATTCCACCTTCAGAACGTGCACGATAAAGGAACCACCAGGGGCATCCACTTTGACTACATCACCGGCTCGGTGATCCATTAATGCCCTTCCCAGCGGAGATTCGTTGGAGATGCGACCTTCCCGCGGGTTTGCCTCCGCCCGGCCCACCACGATATATTCTTCCGGATCGCCACCGTCTTCTTGAATGGTAACTTTGGCGCCAACCTCCACTTTTTCACGCGTGCCGGTATCCTGAATCACACGCGCGTTGGCGAGCAAGACTTCCAACTCCTGGATGCGCCCTTCAACAAAGGCCTGCTCGTTTTTGGCGGCCTCGTATTCTGCATCCGAATCTACGCCCATATCACCCCCATCTTCCATCGCTTCACGCAACCTATGCGCCACCTCCTGGCGTTTTACCGTCCTGAGATGTTCTAACTCCTCTTGTAATCTTTCATAGCCTTGCGGGGTCAAGAATGTAGGAGGCATTTCTAAATCCTATCTATATAAAGAAAACCACTCCAACTCCGGAGCAGTGATTTTCGCAAGATTCGTCCCTATTGAAACGTTTTGCGGCGTCAGGAAGCTCAGAAGCCCTTCCACCGCCGCAGCCGAATTTTAGCATAGGTTTTTTTTAAATGCAAGTAGAATTAGCGGTTGGTTCGGCTATTACATCTGAAAGGTCTTTGGAATCAAATCCTCCTCCACAAACAAATCCCCTCCATCTGCCGGTAGTAATCACGGATTGCACTGGCCATGGCTTCAGCATCCACCCAGAATGAAGCGATTTGGGAGGCATGCTGTGCCGCTGCTCCTATCCAGGCACCCAATTCAACCTGAGAGAGATGAAAACATTCCAACAGCATATCCTTCGTTTTTCCCTCTACACTTGCCCCCTTCATTTGCACATAAGGATAATCGGCGTAGTACCAGAGCCTGCGTCCGAGGCCTTCCGCGGCTGCCCGGACCAGCCGGTGATCGGCATGACCGCCGATCGTCAACGGACATACGATGTTCGCCTCGGACGGCAGGTTTTGCGCCAGCTGTGCCCTGAGGTCATCGATCAAGGCTGTTTCATGAGGATGGACCGGTCCGAACAGCTCTCCCTCGCCAGTATACAGTGGGGAACCGTCTTGGGGAGACCTGCGGTAGATACAATCTGGCATGGCCAAATGCTGCCAGGCAGCACCGAGCTGGCGACAAGCCGCAGCGTCTTCCCTCCGGCGCCTGGCAACAGGATTGCCGGAGATGCCCCAACGATCATGCAGGTATTGCGCAAACGGCGTGGGAGGGCCAGGAGGTGGATCACCCGCACAAATCGTCCAAACTGCGACCTGCTGACCAGAGTGCGACTGCTTCCAGATCAGTCCTCCGCATGAAAATGCGGCATCATCGAAGTGCGGCGAAAGATATACCCAGTCCACCGCTCCATTTTACCGGATTTCCTGGTGAAATCGCGCACTTGTCACTCGTCTTCCCTGATGTTATCATCTATCCACCCGAGCCACTTTTATGTTCTCAGACCTGTCTCCAAGAAAACGTCTTCGGCTTATCCTGGTTGCCATTACCCTGGCAACCCTGCCGTGTTATTGCGCAGGCTTGATCGCGGTGGGCGCCGCCCCCCAGCGCTCGGGCACGCCTACGCCAACGCCTACTCCTTCAACCACGCCTACACCTACGCTCACTGCATCTCCCACGCCGACGAGATTGTTTACCTCCACGCCAACGATTACACCTTCCCCTACGCCAACCACGCCAACCTCTACGCCGACCAATACCGCAACATCTAGCGAGACCCCTTCGCCGACACCAACAGAAACGCCAACGCCAACATTCACCGATACACCCCGGCCAACAAATACAAATACACCCTCCCCAGTACCGACCGATACGATCGTGCCAACAGACACACCTACTGAGACGAGTCCTCCCACAGAAACTCCCACCGAGACATTGACCGAAGAGCCTCCACCGACAGAGGAAACCTAAACCCAAAGATTTAACCCATGACAGAATTGGTCCCGTTTTTGAAGTCCTTGATTTCAGCTCCCGGTCTTTCGGGCCATGAAGGACCTATCCGTTCCTTGATTGAAGAAGCCTGGCGGCCATCAACCGATGAATTAAGCGCCAGCCGCCTGGGCAGTCTGCATGGATTGAAACGTGGCAGCGGGCCGGAACCGCGCCCGCGCATCTTGCTGGCTGCTCATATGGATGCCATTGGCCTGATGGTCTCGAATGTCCTCGGCGATTTTTTACGCGTTGCCGAAATTGGAGGGCTGGATGCGCGTGTCCTTCCCGGACAGCTGGTCACCGTACATGGAAGGGAAGACCTGCCCGCTGTGATCGTCCAACCATCCTCTCATCTTCTTCCCGAAGACGCTCGCGAGGGCCCGGTCGACCTCAAGTACCTGTTGGTGGATACTGGTCTGCACGGCCGGGAGCTCAGCCGCCTGGTCCGCGTCGGCGATCTGGTGTCCTTCGCCCAGCCGCCCATGGAATTAGCGGGGGAAACCCTGGCAGGTCACTCGCTGGATAACCGCGCTTCGGTGGCAGCCCTGACGCATTGCCTGCAAGAGCTTCAGGATCGCCGCCATCTCTGGGACGTTTGGGCGGTTGCTACCGTCCAGGAAGAAGAAACCCTGGGAGGGGCGCGCACTTCGGCGTTCGAACTGCGTCCTGAATTGGCCGTCGCCATCGATGTTACCCATGGGAGAGGGCCGGGCAGCCCGGATCATAAAGCCTACCCCTTGGGAAAGGGGCCAGCCCTCGGCTGGGGGCCCAACATTCATCCCGGCCTGCACCAGGCCTTCAAGGACCTGGCCGATCGCCTCGAAATCCCGTACAATGTGGAAGTGATGCCGCTCCACTCCGGCACAGACGCCATCGCCCTGCAGGTGACCGCCGCAGGCATTCCGAGCATGGTGCTCAGCATCCCACTGCGCTATATGCACACGCCGGTGGAGGTAGTCGCCATAAAAGATATCACCCGTACCGGCTACCTCCTGGCGGAGTTTGTTGCGCAGCTGCCGGTTGATTTCATGGATAGTCTGACCTGGGATGAAGAACAATGAGCCCAAGAAAAAATATTTCATCCCACCATCCTCGCATTGGCGCCGCTCAGATCCGCCTGCTGGAGCACCTCTGCCAGGCATGCGCCGTATCCGGTGACGAGGGCGAGGTGCGCAAGATCGTGTTAGAGCAGGTCCAGCCGCACGCTGACGAGGTCAAGATCGACGCGCTGGGCAATGTGCTGGTCACCAAACGAGGCCGGGATGACGGCCAAGAGCGCTTGGGCGTGCTGATCGCTGCCCACATGGATGAGGTTGGATTTATGCTCACCCACAGCGAAGGGGAGGGCATTTTCCGCTTCGAAACTGTGGGTGGTCTGGATGAGCGCCAG
>DATCIL010000090.1:0-2176 GCA_036507795.1 Anaerolineales bacterium
TCTTTCAATCCCGTCAGCCCTTTTATCCAGGAAAGCGCCCGGCTACCCAGGTTTTTTGCCGATCCTATTCGCTTCCATCTGGGCTTCTTCATCGCATTGGGGGTAGCCTGGCTGGTCTACTGGCTGCTCTTTAAAACCAGGTGGGGCTTTGATCTGCGCACCGTCGGGGCCAGCCCTAATGCAGCCAAGTATTCGGGGATGAACATTGCCTTCCTAATTATCATCGCCATGACCCTCTCAGGAGCCCTGGCCGGACTGGCGGGTGCAAATGAGGTTTTGGGCGTGAACTACAACCTGGCGCTGGCGTTTTCTGCCGGCTTTGGATTCGATAGCATCGCTCTGGCCCTCCTGGGGAAGAGCCATCCTTTTGGCGTTGTTTTAGCCGCCCTTTTATTCGGCACCCTTCAAAATGGCGCCACCCAAATGCAGGTTCAGGCTGGGATCCCGATCGATATTATTCGCGTGATGCAGGCGATGATTCTGGCATTTATTGCTGCCCCAGCTATAATCCGCACCATATACCGTTTGCGGGCGCCCGAATTCATCGAAGAAGGCGTTTTCAGCCGCGGCTGGGGAGGAGATTAACGCATGGCGACCTCTCAAACCGTCTTAGAAAAAAAGAAGATATATACGACCCCCACCCGGCAATGGGTGACCGGAAGTCTTTTTTTGGTACTTGGCCTCGCCATCTGGCTGCTCTTCGCCCGTCCCATCGAACCCGGCACAATTACTACTTTCAATATGGTGGCGGGCCGGGCGATCATCGACATCCCCGACTGGACATTCCAGTCGCTGATCGGAATCTACACAGCTGCCCTCCTTAGCGGCGCAGCTGGAATTTACCAGCTGGTCAGGGGTTTCGAAAAACGCACCGACCTGGTTCTGGGTCTGGTGGTCGGCCTTTTCCTGTTCGCATTCCTCACCTGGGCTACGGCGGGCAAATCCCTCAACCTGGCCGGTTTATTTCGCAGCACTCTCCTGATCGCCGTCCCGATTACCCTCGGAGCTTTCTCCGGCATTCTCAGTGAGCGCGCCGGTGTGGTCAACATCGCCATTGAGGGGATGATGCTGACCGCGGCGATGGTCGGCGCATTGGTAGGAAGCGTCTCGAACTTATGGATCGGTTTGCTGGCCGCGGTGCTGGCCGGCGGTCTGCTGGGGTTCGTCCACGCCCTGCTATCCATCACGTATAAAACCGACCAGATTGTCTCAGGTACCGTCATAAATATATTCGCCACGGGCGTCACCTCTTATATTTCGGCTAAATTCATGCAGAAATACCAGTTCCTCAACAGCCCGGGCGTATTCCGTGCCTTTGATATACCTGTCCTGTCAGAAATCCCCTTCTTTGGCTCCATCCTGTTTGACCACAATATCTTCGTCTACGGGTTGTTGATCTTCATGTTCGCTCTCCACATTGGCCTGTTTTTTAGTCGTTGGGGTCTGCGCCTGCGTTCGGTAGGCGAACATCCGAAGGCTGCCGACACCCTGGGCATCAATGTGTATGGCACCCGATATATGGCCGTCATTTTGAGCGGCATGATGGCCGGATTCGGTGGCGGTTATTTTACATTGGGCTCCGTCGGTCGCTTTGACGAAGTCATGACCGCCGGGCGGGGTTTCATTGGGTTGGCTGCGATGATCTTCGGCAATTGGAGACCTTTTGGCGCCTTCGGTGCCGGTTTGCTCTTTGGCTTTGCCGATGCGCTTGCCAGCAAATTGGCCATTCTAGGGATCAGGATCCCCTCTGAATTCCTGTTGATGACTCCTTACATTGCGACCATCCTTGTATTGGCGGGTGTAGTCGGGCGCGGCCAAATGCCCGCCGCCGACGGCCAGCCTTACGAAAAAGAATAATTCCATTGATTAAGAAAATCGAAGTACCCATCAACGGCATGGATTGCGCCGAGTGCACCCGGCATGTCCAACGCTCCATTTCGGCGCTCCCCGGTGTTCATTCAGCGCAGGTTTACCTGGCAACGGAAAAGGCCGTTGTCGACCTTGATCCCGCCCAGGTCGATCTTTCGGCTATACGCAGAGCGGTCGCTGGAGCAGGTTATCAGGTACCCAATGAGTTCACTGCAGTCAAAACCACCACCCCTCTAGAAAATTTCACTCGCCCGATTCTGGCTTTGCTCGGCGTTGTCTTCGGCGCGGTTCTGTTCATCATCGTCGT
>DATCIL010000091.1:0-4520 GCA_036507795.1 Anaerolineales bacterium
TCTGGTTAAGCGCTACAGCGGTCCGCCGTTCAACGTCAAGTACTGGGAAATCTGGAACGAACCCGATGTATCCTATTTCCTGATTGGTCAGGCCGGTTTGCCAGATAGCCGTTATGGCTGCTGGGGAGAGCTGGATGATCCGTATTATGGCGGCGAGTATTATGGCCAAATGCTTTCGGTAGTAACGCCCCAGATCAAGGTCGCCAATCCCAGCGCCAATGTTCTGGTCGGTGGTTTGTTGCTGGACTGCGATCCCATAAACCCTCCCGTAATCTCCGGTGCCACCAAGGATTGTACTTCTTCCCGCTTTTTCGACGGCATTCTTAAGGCGGGCGGCGGCGCCTACCTTGACGGCATCAGCTTCCATGCTTACGATTATTATGACGTTGCCCTGGGTAAGTTCAGTAACCCTAACTGGAATTCATCCTGGGATACGACCGGTCCCGTCGCCATCGCAAAAGCGAATTATCTTAGCGGCTTGCTGTCCCAGTATGGTGTTGAGGGCAAGTTCTTGATCAATACCGAAGCTGCCGTAATTTGTGGCGGCGCCTTCGATGACCCGGGTCTTCCTCCCTGTGACTCCGATCCTGGTTCCGCCTTCGAATTATCCAAAGCGCACTATGTTGTAAAGACCTACGCCATTAACAATTCACTGGGTTTGCGCGCCTCTATCTGGTACCAGGTTTTCGGCTGGCGAAACTCGGGCCTGTTGTATGGTGACCTTTCTGGTCGGCCCGCTTATGCGGCCTATGCAGTTACTGAGAATGCCGTTGGTGGAGCCGAATTCCAGCAGAAAATCGAGCAGTTTGCTGGGGTTGATGTATATGAATACAGCGATGAGGATAAGCTTGTCTGGATTCTCTGGTCCAAAGACGGCTTGAATCACACCGTTGATCTGAGTACCTTGCCAACCGCGACCTACGATGCCTTAGGCAATCCGCTAACTCCTGCTCTTACCGTTCAGTCTGGGATGGCACCAATTTTCCTGGAATGGGCAAAATAAAATCCCCTTAAAAATTTCGAGAGAGTGGGGTGTGTGGCGGCGCTTTGCGCCGCCACACACCCCAACCCCCTTTATTTTTCGGATAGATACTAAATAGGCAATAAATCTTTGTGAAGCGAATTTGGATGCCGTTATTCGACATCCAAATTCGTTTCGTTTCTGTTACTTGATGAAAGCATGGTAGCCACGCTGGATCGCTCTGCAGCTTTCCTGATTGAGAACAATCGCCGCATACTAATCGTTGTTCTTATTCTGCTAGTTGCATCTGGTGTTGTTTATTCCCTATATCTTGGGGATAACCTTCGCTTCCTTCCGGATGAAAGGGATTACTTTGCCCTGGCAAAAAATATCGCAACCCGGGGCGCCTACACATTGGATGGCGAACACCCCACTGCTTTCCGCCCACCTGGATACCCACTTTTTTTGTCAGTATTTTATTCAATCGGCGCCAGGCTGGTGCATTTTCGCATCTTGAATTTTGTAATTCTTGGCTTATCGATTTACGCTGTTTATAAAATCCTTCAGGAGATTTCTTCATCTTTTTCTGCGATTGTCGGCGCCTTGCTCGTCGTCTTTTATCCGGTTGCCTTCTTCACCGCCGGAACCCTGTACCCGCAAACGCTGGCCTCCCTGCTGTTGCTGCTGTTTTTCTACTGGATGGTTTCAAAAGAGAATCACTCCTACTATTTGGTATTAGCAGGCTTATCCCTGGGTTATCTGGTATTGACTGTGCCGATCTTTGTTTTCATTCTTCCCGTTATGCTGGTCTGGTACTGGCGTTATAAGGATACCCTGAGCGTGAAGGGAACAGGACTGCTGGTTGTCGTCCTCTCCGCCATCCTTGTCCTGGGTTCGTGGACTGCCAGAAATTACTTTGCATTTGGATCATGGGTATTTGTATCCTCGAATTCTGGCGAAAATCTTCTTCTTGGGAATTCTGAGAACACGACGCCGAATGGCGGAAGCGGCGTCGATATCTCGAAGTATTTGTCTCTGGCAGCCCGTTTAGACGAGATCGAAAGGGACAAATTTCTGCGAGGACAGGCGCTGAAATATATTTGGGAGCACAAATTGCAGACGGTAAAAATGTACTTTCTAAAGCTTCTCAACTTCTTTAACTTTCGCAATGAGTTGGTTACCCAAAGTGAGGGATCTTCTCTCCAGGATATATTGATGCTGGTAACCTATGCTCCGCTGTTGCTAATTCTCAGCCTCAGGCTGCTAATGCTGAGTGTATATAAACCAGTTCCTTCTGAGGTCCTGTTGATCCTGATATATTTGGGAAGTGCCTTCACCAATGCATTGTTTTTTACGCGCATTCGATTTAGAATACCGTCTGATTTCTTACTGATCGTGATCGCTGCGCTTTTTGTAGAAAAGGTGTTATCGAGACAATTGAAGAGGATGTCTTTTGTTAATGTATAAAAAAGTTTTCTGCTGGGTTGTTTTTCTTTTGTTTTTGGCAGGCTGTTCTTATCCTGCTTTGGCGCCAGCATCGCCTGACCTGGACACTGCTACTGCCATCTTGCCAGATAGTCCATTACTGGGTACCGCTTCGCCCCCGGCAACCGCGCCAGCCAACAGCGCCTCGGCCGTATCACCGACGTCTCCGCCCACCATACCCCTGGAACCGGTCGCTGCGCTGCATGGAATCCACATTCATGGGGTCGAATCTATGACTGCGGAAATCCTTGGTCAAAGCAATGTCAAATGGACGCGCTTGGACGATTTTAATTGGGATCTTATCGAACCGGTCAAAACGGATCCGCCCACGTATGATTGGAGTGCGGTGGATGAAGACTATCTGCGAATTGCCAGTGATAACGGCGTCGAAGTGGTTTCGCTAATTCAATTCGCTCCGGAATGGGCACAGAAATATCCTGGTTATGCCTGTGGTCCTATCGCTGCGGATGCAATCGATGATTTCGCTAATTTTGCCCGGGAGCTTGTCAGCCGCTACAGCCAACCTCCCTTTAACGTGGACTATTGGGAGATTGGCAACGAACCGGACATAGACTACACCATCGTGCCTCCCAGAAGTGGTTTTGGCTGTTGGGGTGAAGCCGGCGATCCTTATTATGGCGGGGGATATTACGCGGAAGTACTCAAAGCCGTTTACCCTCAGATAAAGGCGGTCGATCCGGAAGCCCAGGTCCTGGTAGGGGGTCTCTTGCTGGACTGCGATCCGGTTAGCCCGCCCGAAACGCAAGCCGGATCGGGTGAGTATAAAGATTGCACGCCGTCCAAGTTTCTCGAAGGGATCCTCAACAACGGTGGTGGTGATTCCTTCGATGGCGTCAGCTTTCACGCCTACGATTACTATGCCGCCTCTCTGGGAAAATATTCGAATCCCAATTGGCATAGTTCCTGGGACACCACCGGCCCCGTGGTGGTCTCCAAGTCCCGCTATCTGAAAAGCGTTCTCAACGCCTTTGGAGTTCAGGACAAGTTTTTGATTAATACGGAAAGCGCGCTTTTGTGCGGGCAGGATGGTCGGGAAGATTTCTGCCAGACCGACGAGTTTGCCATTACCAAAGCTGGCTATTTATCCCAGTCTTATGCCGCTGCCCGGGCAGAGGGGCTCAGGGCGAATATCTGGTACAGCCTGAAAGGTTGGCGAGGTTCGGGATTGGTGCAAAGTAATCTCCAACCCTATCTGGCTTTCCAGGCTTTTGGGTTTAGCGCCGGTGTCTTGCGCGAGGCCGTCTATTCTGGTGAGATTACCGCCTACCCTGGCATTAAAGGTTATGAGTTCGTCCAGGACGGTGCCCGCACCTGGCTGGTCTGGGCCCTCGATGAGGAGAGCCACTCCCTGCAACTGCAAGACCAACCCTCCGCAATTTACGATGTCCTGGGCAATCCATTACCGGTAAGCCAGGAGATTAATGTCACTTTGGTTCCGCTCTACATTCAGTGGACTCCATAGTTACGCCCCATGCATCCCGCAATTCGCCATTCGCAATTCACAATTCGCAAACCGCAATAAACATGTCTTCATTCATCCGATCGACATACCTCTTGCCCCCGCACCCCAGCTCCCAAGCGACGCTCCGAGCAACGATCTCCGTTGCCGTCGCCGCTCCCCAGCTTCCCTCCTCCCGCCTTACAGAACCGTAAGCTCGCAATCGCACAAAATGTGCTATGATTTATCTGGTCGCATTCCGCCGGCGATCTGGCCCGGCCTTCCTGTCTAATCCGCAAAGAACTATTCGTTCCTCAAAAAAAGTGAATTCGAAAAACGAATGCAACGCCGACCGCACCATTCAATTTTCAACATTCAACCTGGAACCGCTCAGCCATTCGTTCCTCAAAAAAAGTGAATTCGAAAAACGAATGCAACGCCGACCGCACCATTCAACTTTCAACATTCAATCTGGAACCGCGCAGCCATTCGTTCCTCGAAAAAAGTGAATTCGAATAACGAAACCGATCCCCATTCGTTCCTCAAAAAAAGTGAATTCGAAAAACGAATGCAACGCCGACCGCACCATTCAACGTTCAACATTCAACCTGGAAC
>DATCIL010000092.1:0-3714 GCA_036507795.1 Anaerolineales bacterium
TTCCGCCAGCACCCTGTATGGCTCGAGAGGATCGCTGCGCCGGAGCGTGGATCCGGCGATCTCCATCAATTGGTCCAGGTTCTCATTCCCGGTTAGCTGCGTGCTGTCGCTCAGGCGTTTGCGGATCTCCTGGATTAGAGAATCCTCCAAGGCATCGAATGGCGCCGCCTGATACTGGTTGATGGTCAGGAACTGCGCCACTTGCGGGAGCGACTCGCGCCCGTGCGGTTCCAGCGGGTAGTGGTACTGTTCCGCCCAGCGCAACGCAATGTCGCGTGGCGAGCCCAGCAGCTTTTCGTACAAACCGGGGCCCAAGATGGGCGTGCACTGGCTGCGCTTGATGGTTCGCAGAATAGCGGGCCATTTTTCAAAATCCCCGCGCTCGCCGCCAAAGCCAGGCGTGTACCAGATGCGCCCGCCGCGCAGCCGCAGGTACAACACCGGCAGCCAGCTGTCCTCGCGATCGCGTACCGCTCCCCTGGCAACGGCAATGGCCCGGTCCACCTGGCCGTCGCGCTGCAATTCTTCGAAGAAAACCGGCATGAATTCAGCAACCGTCTGCATGGTAATATCCCCCTGCATCGCCACCACAGCCGGAATTCCCACTCTGGCCAGCTGCGGTCCCAGCGCCGCCAGGGCTCCCTGGGTATCGCTGCTTTTTGCTTCTTCACCCGTTCCGGCGCTCTGGCAGGACGCCAGAACAACCAACCTTGGCCGGAGCTGGGGCGAAAGGTCCTTAATCCGCTCGACCAGGGCGCTTCCAGGCACTACGTTCGCGGTTCCATCCTCTTTTTCCAGCCAAAGGTAAGGACCGGCTGGTTCTTTAGCTAACAGCGCTCCATGGCACACCAGATAAAGGATGTCAAAGCCTTGCCGCAGTGTCTGCGCCAGGTTTTTCAGGCTGGCCTGCCCAGGACGGGCCTGGTCGCTGGTCAAAGATTCGTGCGCGATGTCGCCCAATCCCGTTGCCGCCCGGCCCAGCTCACCGGCCACATCGACGGGAGCCAGTTTCTGATCCCCGATTCGATAGGCACCATCTGCCAGGTCGGCGGGATTGGCAATGACCACCAGGGCCCGCAACTCGCCGCGCGAGCGCAGCTGTACCCGCTCCCAATTGGTGCTGTATAAGAACCGCGAAAATAACGTGCGGTCCCTGGTCAGCAGCCAGCTACCATCGCGCGGGTCACGTAGCGTTTCCCAACGCAGATCATTTAGCTCTGGCGCTCCCCGGTCAATGTGCAAGCGCAGGCGCAGCGCTTTATCCGATTGTTCTGCAAACCCCAGGGCCTTTTCATAATAGCTACGCAGGACTGTGTCGGCGAACAGCGCATCGGTCAGAAGTTTTCCATACCCCACCGGATCCAAGAGAGCACCGCGCAGAGCCTCCAGATTAATCCGCATGGTCCCACGCTCAGGAGCGTAGCTGGCAGGATCGCTCGGGTCGTTGTAATGCAGTTCGACGATATAGCCGTCTACTTCGCCCGCATAAAGACCGATTTCGAGATCTGTATAGTCGCTCATAGAATATTGGGGAATGAGGCTCGTTGCGTATGACAAATATACCTCAACTCATCCAAAATCACAATCTGGTCGTGGCGCCTCGTCCTCGTTGACATTACATTTCGATGCTGTTATATTAGAAGCACAAATTCAAAGTAAAACGATCAATAATGGAACAGATCTTGGATTGAAGAAGAGGGGAATTCTCCAGTTCATTGAACCTGAAAGAATCTAATGAGCAACTATGCTGACCTCGAAATTGGACTACACCGGCGGGATGTCGAAGCGTATACCGTCGAATTCCGCTACAGCCCCCCTGACAGCGATGCCGATGTGGGCACCGGCCGGGGACAGGCGGCTCAGGTCACTTTCGATTTTGAAGCGTTGCTCAAACTAGATAATGACCCGGAAGCCTACGGCCAGAAGCTGACACAATTCTTTTTTGCCGAGCCACTTGTCCAAAGCACTTTCCTGCAGGCGCGGAGCAACGCTCAAGCGTTGAGCGCTGCGCTGCGCGTGCGGCTGTTGATCGGTCCGAGCGCTCCTGAACTGCACGACCTTCGTTGGGAGACTCTGCGGGATCCGCAGGATGATAGCCCGCTCTTTACCAGCGAAAACCTGCTCTTCTCGCGATATCTGAGCAGCACAGATTGGCGCCCGGTGCGTTTGCGCGCCCGAGGCGAGCTGCGCGCCCTGGCAGTGGTGGCCAACCCCTCTGACCTGGTGGATTACAATCTGGCGCCAATAGATGTCGATGAAGAAGTGCGGCGAGCGAAGGAAGGGTTAGGTCAGATCCCAGCGACGGTTTTAGCGGGACCGGAAAACCGCCAACGACCTACGCTTAACAACCTGGTCGACCATTTGCGCCAGGTTGAGCACGACATCCTTTATGTGGTGTGTCACGGCTCGCTGGTCAGGGAAGAGCCCTGGTTATGGCTGGAAGACGACCAGGGGCAAGCGGCGCGCGTCTCGGGAACTGACCTGGTGATCCGGATAAAGGAGCTGGGACAGCCTCCCCGGCTGGTAGTGCTGGCCTCCTGTGAAAGCGCGGGGGCCGGGACGGGCGAGGCGCTGGCTGCCCTGGGGCCGCGCCTGGCCGAGACCGGCATCCCAGCGGTGCTCGCCATGCAGGGAAAGATCAGCATGGAGACGGCTTTCGAGTTCATGCCCGTATTCTTTAGAGAACTGCAGCGCGATGGGCAAATCGATCGGGCAGTATCTGTGGCGCGCGGAACGGTACGAGAGCAGCCGGACCACTGGATGCCAGCGCTGTTCATGCGTCTGAAAAGCGGGCGCATCTGGTATGTGCCCGGTTTCAGCGAGGAACGCGACGAATTTGAGAAGTGGCAGAGCCTGGCAGGTTTCATTCGGGATAAAGTGTGTACGCCGATTGTAGGACCCGGCTTAATCGAAGCCCTGCTGGGTTCCCGCCGTGAGATGGCGCTGCGCTGGGCCGAGAAGCACGGCTATCCTCTGGCGGCGCAGGATCGCGACGTCCTGCCGCGCGTGGCCCAGTACATTATGACCCGCCAGTCGCCAGCCTATTTGCCGGTCGCCCTGCGGGAGGGCCTTCAAGATGAAATTCGGCGCCGCTATGAGAGCGACCTTCCGGCGAATCTCAGCCAGATGAAATCCTGGTCTAACGCTGAACTCCGCCAGGCTTTAGACTTTGTATCGGACAAAACCAGAGAAAATAATCCTGAGGATCCCTACCGGCTGCTGGCCGAGCTGCGACTGCCAATCTATATCAACGCCGGCACTCTGGATTTGTTGACCCATGCGCTGATCGAGTCCGGCGCCGAACCAGAAGTGCGGATCTGTCCATGGAATAAATGGATCCCTAAGGAAAAAGTCTTATACGAGGAGACGCCAACTCCCGAGAAGCCACTGGTTTACCACCTCTTCGGCAATCTCAGTGTGCCGAACTCCCTGGTATTCGCCGAGGATCGATACTTTGACTATCTGATCGGCGTCACGCTTAACAAGAGCCTTATCCCCAGCGCGGTTCGAGCGGCGCTGAACAGCACTTCTCTCCTCTTCCTGGGCTTTCAAATGGAAGATTGGGAATTCCGCACGTTCTTCCGGTTCTTGATGGCGCAGGAGGGGCGCGAGCTGCTCAAGTTTTACAGCCACGCTGCGGCGCAGATCGAGCCCGAGGAGGACCGGATCGTGGATATCAAACGCGCTCGCAAGTATCTGGAGGAATATTTTGAG
>DATCIL010000093.1:0-1031 GCA_036507795.1 Anaerolineales bacterium
GCCCGAAGCGTAAATATAGGCGGTTCCTGAAGGTTCGGAAAGCGCCAGCCGGATGCGATCGGCGCCACCCAGAATATCGAGCGCGCGCAGCTGCAGCTGCGCCAGGTCGGCGGTCAGGTGGGAAACGCCTTTACGGAACTCAATTTCCCACGGTATCGAGACGTTAAGCCGGAGCTCTCCCAAGGGTGCACGCGAGAATACCATCTGGTCGAAACCGGCAAAATGGCGGAAATGAACGCTCAGCGTGCCCTCCTCGACCTCGATACAAGGCGCAGGACGGCTAAAATGGCCGCGGGCCAGGTCTGTCATCATCGGATCGGCGCGCAGGGTAATTCGGGATGCACCGGAGAGGAAGACCAGGCGACCGCCCCCCGCCTGGCCGAGTGGTGCGACGAAATCTGTAGTTTTGCTCTGCATCGGTGGCCCTCCTTCTGGCCGGATCCTGCATTTTCACGAAATCTGGAAGGCTCGAACTACCAGTAACGCGCTGTCGCCATGGCCAACAGGGCGATCACCAGCAGGAGCGTGTTGATGAGACTCTCGGTGCTCATCCTGGCGTTGAGCTTTGCCATTTCAGATTGCTGCTCAGCAGTGGCTGGTTTTCCTTGCGCCTGGATCGCCGCGTTTAGTTCGCCGAACTTTCTCCCCGTTGGACCGATTACCACCGCGCCGTAGATAAAGCTGGCCAAGGCTGCCAGGGCACCGATGGTGAATCCCAGGCCAACACTGGAAGTGATCCAGCTGATCTGGAAACCGCCGGAATCGCGGGCGTACAGCAGGAATCCCGCCAGAATGGTGAGGATCGCGGAGATGCTGATGGCGATTGGGAAACGCTTGCGCACCATCAGGGTTTGAATAAATTGCTGGCCTTCCGGTCCGCTGGATTTAGCCGCCGGCATGAGGAAGAAGGTGCCGATCAATGCGGCGCCAACCCAGAACATGCCTGCAAAGATGTGGATGATCCTGAGTAGAATCACGAAAATGTCCATTTTTGGCCTCCTTTTTTCAAATGTGAATCCAATAGCTACCTG
>DATCIL010000094.1:0-1610 GCA_036507795.1 Anaerolineales bacterium
CATCCGGATTCGTTATTCGTTTTCACTTTTTTCGAGGAACGAATAGAGTGGACGGTGGACGGTGGACCGTGGACCGTGGTTCGTGTGTCGTCCTGATATACGTTTACAATAAGTGCGGACTGTCACGAGGTCCGAGAAAGAGATCAGGATGACGAAAAGAAAAATCAAGCGATACAGTGAGGCCTTTCGGCAGGAAGTGGTCCGTGAATACGAAGCCGGCAGCAACATCGCCGACTTGCGCAAGAAGTACGGCATTGGCGGAGAGCGCACCATCCAGGGCTGGATCGAGAAGTACTCGCATAGTGGCTTACGCCACCAACTGATCCACATCCAGCGAGCGGATGAAGCCAATCGGGTGCGAGAACTGGAAGCCCGGGTGGGCGAGCTCGAAGGAGCCTTAGGAAAAGTGACTTTGGAGAAGTTGATCCTGGAAAGCACGCTGGAAGTATTGGAAGCGGAGTACGGGATCGAGGCGAAAAAAAACGCGGCCTCATCCTCCAGTGGGCCTACGAAAAAGGGCAACACCAAGCCGGGAGGCAGTTGAGCATGGCGACCTTGTGCGCTTACTTTGGGATTAGCCGCCAGGCGCATTATCAGCTGCTCAGGCGGGAAGCCGAGCGCCGGCGAGAAGCGGCCGTGATCTTGGAGTTGGTGCGTCAGATCCGGCGCAAGCATCCCCGCATGGGCACCCGCAAACTGCAGGTCAAGTTGGCGCCCATGCTGACGGTAGAAGGGCTGCAAATCGGGCGCGATCGGCTGTTTGCGCTGCTTGGGGAGGCCGATTTGTTGATCAAACGCCGCAAAACCTACCGGCGGACCACTCTTCCTGGGCTGCTGCGCACGCCGAACCGGCTGGCGGGTCTGACCATCAGCCGTGCGAACCAGGTGTGGGTCAGCGACATCACCTACCTGGAAACCGAAGAGCAGCCGTTTGTGTATCTGTTTGTGCTGATGGATCTGTATTCCCGCTACATCGTCGGCTGGCGTGTGGCCCCTTCCCTGGCCGCCAGGGGCGCTCTGGAAGCGCTCCAGATGGCTTTGAGAGCGGGAGGCAGAAACTTGAAAGGGTTGATCCATCACAGCGATCATGGCGTACAATACAGCTCCCAGGGCTATTTAGAGACTCTCACGCAGCATGGCCTCTGTCCCAGCATGGGCGCAGTGGGCAACTGCTACGACAACGCCTTCGCCGAGCGCGTGATCGGCACCTTGAAAGGCGAGTACGCCCTGGACAGGCGGCTGCGGGATCTGTACCAAGCACGCCGCATGGCCAGCCAGGCTGTCGAACTCTACAACACCGACCGTCCCCACCTGGCGTTGGATTATGAGGTGCCGCAGGCGGTTTACCAGGAACTGGGCCCGCAAGTTTCGCCCGTGATCATCCCGGCTGTGCAGGAGGTGGCTTGGTGATCCCCTCCGCTGCCGACCACCAACCACCGTTTTTTCCTGTAAACGTATTTCAGGACGTGACAAAAGTGATCAGTGATCAGTAATTAGTGGTCAGGAGCTTGGCTTTAGAAGATGATGGTTGAGAGGCTTAGCCGTTTCTTGGCGTGCTTGCCGGCTTCGCGGTTTTTTAGGTGGGCCGACTCTGCTTTATGAGGAATTCG
>DATCIL010000095.1:0-2041 GCA_036507795.1 Anaerolineales bacterium
CCCAGGCTGGGCCAGAAGTAGGTCACGTGCAGGCTGGCAACCACCCCTGCAAATGCAGAAACAATACCGACGAGCATGAAGGCCAGGATGCGGGTCCGCCCGGTGTTGATCCCCATGAGTTCGGCGCTATTGACATTATCGCCGATCAAATAGATGTGGGCGCCAAATTTGTGGCGGTTGAGCAGCACCCATGTTGCGGCAGCTATAACGATTAACCAGATCATTTGCATGGGAACAATTCCGAACAGTTTGCCAACCAGGACAGGATGCACGAGGGAAGCTTTCGTATAAACCAAAGAACCGCTCTTGCCCTGCCCCAGCACCAGCACTGCGCCGCGCCAAAAGAATTGCGTGCCGATCGTCGCGACTAACGAAGGAATGCCAAATTTCACGACGATGATACCGTTAAGCCAGCCGATAAAAAGACCCGTGATCAGCGCACCTAAAAACGCCAGGCCGACACTGCCGGTAAGGCCGTGCATTGTCATAAACGTAATCATGCCCATGGCCATGATGGACGGGAAAGACAAATCAATCTCGCCAGCGATCACGACCATCGTCAGCGGCAGGGCCATGATGGCGAAGAACGGGATCGTGGACATGAAAGCAAAATAAATCTGTGACGACAAAAATGTTCGCGGCTCCCCGACGATGAAGAAAATCCAAAGGGCAATAAAAACGCCCGCAATACCGAGCTGGCTTCCATACGTCCGGGCGAATTTTCCGAGACTGAAAGTTTCTTTGTATGGCTCGTAGGCTTCAGCAGTAACTGGTTTGACTTGTGAACTCATCGCACCTATCCTTAATTCTAGATTTGACTATTCCAGGCTGCCGGTTTCAGCAACTTTGATCATTTTGGCCATTAAATCATCCAAAGAAATATCCTTGGTTTGGAACTCGCCGGCCACTCGACCGCGATCTATGACAACAACTCGATCGGCTACATTGTAAACATGGAAGATATTATGATCAATGAATATTGCCGATTTGCCTGCCGCCCGAATGCCGCGCACGAAATTGAGCAATTTCTCCGTCTCCTTTAAGGACAGGCCCATCGTTGGCTCATCCAGGACAATTATCTCGGCATCGAAGTATAGGGCGCGCACGATGGCAACACCTTGTTTTTCGCCGCCAGAGAATTTGCCGACCTTTGATTCTGGGCTTACAGCTGACGAGGTGAACCCCATCGATCGGGTCATCAAGCGGTGGGTTTCTTCTTTCATCTTGTTTACGTCGAGAAAGCCCCACGAGTTGCTCAGCTCTCGGCCAAGGAATATATTTCGCCAAAGGGTTTGTAGCTCGGCCAGGGCGCGTTCCTGATAAACAGTTTCCAGGCCTAATTGGCGAGCCTTGGGGACCGTGAGATGTTCAACTGGTTGGCCATCGAAGTAGATTTCACCGGAGGTCGGCTGATGGTAGCCGGTGATGATCTTAATTAAGGTGGATTTTCCAGCGCCATTGTCGCCTAATAACCCCACGACTTCGTTTCGTCCCAGGCGAAAATTGATGTCCTCTAGGGCTCTCACTTCTCCAAAAAACTTGCTTAAGTTTCTGAGTTCCAGACAGTAATTCATACTATTTCTCCAGGGCGAGGGCCTGATGGTTTCTTGTTCCATTTTGGTACAAAACGTACCACCGGGCCCTCGCCGCCTGTTTCTAGCGACTTACGGATAAGCGGTTGCGGTAGAAATTCGTATCAGGCTACATCAGCGAATCTGTCGCTCCACCAGATCGGCCAGCAGGTCGACATTATCGGCGTGTGCGAAGCCAGCGCCTGTGTTAATGTGCAGGCCGGTGAAGGCATAGTTGTCTGTGATGCAGATTTGCAAGACGGCCAGATAGCCTTGCAGCCACTGCTGTTGGTCGATCACCAGGTCGGTCCAGCCTCCCCGAATGGCTTCCACGGTGGCAGAGGAGAGGTCGAAGCCGGCCGCGAAGACGTCGTCCGGGCTAAGCCCAGCGCTGCTCAGGAAGGTCTCCAATGTTCCCGTCAGATTGCCATGATCGGTTACGACCAGCTTGATATCCGGATTGGAAGACA
>DATCIL010000096.1:0-1463 GCA_036507795.1 Anaerolineales bacterium
GGAAACTGCGAAGCGTTTGTGGGAGGTAAGCGCTCAGATGGTTGATTTGAAGCCGGAGATCACCTAAAGGCGCCGCCGAGGACGGCGGCGAGAGCATGGTTGGGCAAGCTATGATGAGGAAACTGCGAAGCGTTTGTGGGACGTAAGCGCTCAGATGGTTGATTTGAAGCCGGAGACCATCTAAAGGCGCCGCCGAGGACGGCGGCGGGAGCAGGGTTAGGCGGCGACGGGAGCGTGGTTAGGCGGCCGCGGGAGCAGGGTAAAAGGCTATGAGTGTGCCTGGTTGGCTTTGATGGCGAGCGCTGAATAAATCTCCTGGAAAGTACGGCTTGGCCGCGCAGCCAAAAGCTGCGTCCGGACAAAGCCGTTGCGGGCTGCCAGGTCTTCCCAGTTCGAGTAAGCGATGGGGTGAGGAACCCAGGGATTACCGCGCGCGATGTTGTATTCCACCAGGATAAACTTGCCCCCAGGCCTCAGATAGCCGTGAAGCAGCTGCAAAACGCTATTCTTATCCCGGATAAAGTGCAGGGCGTTTGCCATTACCAGACCATCCAGCGCAGGCAGGTTGAGGGGTTGGCAGAAGTCGGCGACCAGATAATGGGTGCGGCCGGGGGGGCGCTCTGGAAAGCGAGCCTGTATTGAGCGGGCTTGATCGCGAAGAGCGCGGCGGTCTTTATCTATTGAATAGATTTCCGCGGATGAGCCGACCAGCTCCGCCAATGCCAGGGTGAAGGCCCCTCGCCCCGAGCCAATGTCGGCCCAGATCCCGCCCGGTTCTGTGATTCCTTTCCGCAGCAAGTTAAGGTGGTCGTTATGATCCATAGCAGCAATAATCAGTATATAATTATGGTATAATAAGGCAATATTGTTTGGAGGTAAATTATGATTGCCAAAGTGATGGTGTCTTTTCCTGAAGAGTTTCTCGATGAAGTTGATCGCCTCGCCAAGGAGGAACATCGTAGTCGAAGTGAACTTGTTAGAGAAGCAATTCGCCTGTATATTTCTTTAAGACGGGAAAAAACACGCCCCGAAAAAAACCTTCGTGTGCGTGAGGCTGTGGAAATCCAGGATCGAATCTCAAAAATTGCCCCTGGTATTGGGGAAGACAGTGTATCCGATATTCGTCGTTGGCGAGAACAACTTAGTCGATCTTCGTGACCAGCCAGTATGAGCACAGCCGCTCTCATACTGGATTCCTCGGTGTTCATAAAATGGTACCGACAAGGAGAAGTACTCGCAGAGCGAGCCTTGGTTTTACGAAAAGCTTACCTGGAAGGACAGCTAACTATTCTCGCACCAACCTTATGCCTTTATGAACTAGCCAACGTGCTCCGCTACAAAGATGACTTGACCGCAGAGCAGGTCCAATTAGCTGTTCAAAGCATGTTCGATATTGGAGTTGAGTGGATTTCTCCGTCACGCGAAATATTGAACAAAGCAATAGAGATCGCCCGTACATACCA
>DATCIL010000097.1:0-4687 GCA_036507795.1 Anaerolineales bacterium
TCCGCATCCTGGGATTCGGATCAATGCGGTTCGCCCGTATATGTAGGAGCGGGTCTTGATGTTTCTGGCCTGGAAGGATCAATGATCGTGGCCTGGTCTGGTAGATGATCCACCCCGGCAGACCCGCCCTGTGTCGGATCATCCGAATGGCGATTTTCCCAATCGGGCAAGGGCGGGTCTGAAAGCTGAGTTTTGGGGCCTGAAGCCATATGGGTTGGCGGGGCTGGCTTGCCAGATTGATTCAAGACCCGCCCCTACGCGGGAAGGATTGGTTTTCGATATCGCGATCCCATTCCTCGGGGTTGTTCTCAATGTATTCGCGGATCAGTTCCCATTCGTCATGGTCCCGCACGATGTGTTCATAATAATTCCGCTGCCAGACCGGAACGCTGCAGGTGCACCGCAGGGCATTGACGCGCCGGGCGGAAAACGATTTGAAGGCCCGCACAATTTCTGGCAGCCCGTGGCGCGGATTGACGCCGGGGCAAGGACGGGTCTCCACCTGATTGGCCAGCGGAACCTGGCCGGCCTGGATCTGTTCTGGCGCTGAAGGCTGTCGTGGAACGAACCCGCCTCCGCCATCATCGGTCAGAACAATAACGCCGTGCACGTGGTTGGGCATGATGACGAAGGCGTCCAAATCCGCGTAAGGATAAGGGCGCGGCAAATCCAGCCAGGTTTTTTGGACAGCCAATCCCATGCGATTCAGATGCATGACGCCATCAATGACGTTTCCGAACAGCAATTCGCGGTCCTGGGTACAGATTGTGACGAAATAGGCACCCGGCTGGGTGTAATCGTAACCCTTCAGGCGGATGGAGCGGCGGTGGTAATTTTTTGGATCGAATGGCACGGATTCCTTCTCCAGAATTAGTCGATTTTCCGCATGCACGGGTCTCGCCCAAATGCGCCTGATGACCGGCGTGTAAGGGCGGGTCTTGACATTTCTGGCCTGCAGGCATCGACGGTCATAACCTGATCTGGCAGGTGGTCCACCCCGTCAGACCCGCCCTGTGTCGAATTATCCGAATGGCGATTTTGCCAATCGGGCAAGGGCGGGTCAGATAGCCGGGTTTTGGGGCCTGGAGGGATATGGATCGCAAATGCGGTCTTGCCGGATCGATTCGAGACCCGCCCCTACCCATAGACGACCTTCCGTTCGATGATTTCTGAATTGCTTGCCGGGTAGGGGACGGCAATTTCCCCAATTTCGCGAGTCTTTATGGCCTCATTCATCTGTAACGAATCCCCATTCTACTTCGCGGCTAATCGGATCTTTCCTCAATAACCCTCCAATTTACAGAAAGGACCAAGAATTCAATTATACGCCACATCTCGCCGGCAAGGGCGGCCAGATGTGATCCGGACCCTTAGATTCGCATCGATGCGGTCTGGCCAGATCGATTCGAGACCAGCCCCTGCGGAATACCGATTGACAAGCGCCCGAGCTTCCTATAAAATAGATACAAGACAATTTCTATCCTAATTTTCCCAGTAGCATGGTGGCCTGGGGGAAAACATGCTCCTCCTTCGTTCTGCAAACGCCCTCACGCTTGGCGAATCGCTGGATTTGGGTTCGGGTTTTCGAGAATCAGCAAGAATCAGGAGGTAAAGGATGAAATCTTTACAAACCATGCAAGGTCAGCCCACCCGGAAAGTAAACCGGGAGCGATGGGCGCAGCACATGGCGCGCCGGCATGGAGCTTCTCTCCAGTCGATGCAGGCGGCGCTCACCCGGCGAGATTTCCTCAAGCTGGCCGGGATCAATGCCCTGGCTTTCGGCGCGGCCCTGGCATTCCGGGGCAGCGCTTCTGCCCACGGAACCGGTCCCAAGCCGATCCCCGGCGGCATCCAGCCGTTCGGCCCGGGGACAACCGTATACCACGTTCTCCTGCCTGGTTATCCGCCGGCTGGAAGCCCGGACCCGGCCGAGAACGACCCCTCTCTGATTACGGACTTTAACGGGCACGTCGGTATGGCTTTTGTCCAGGGGATGGGCACTCGCACCGACCTGACCTCCGGTGAAACCAGCCGCAATGTCTTTGAGGTCGACCTGCGCTTTATGAAGGGCGTGTATATCGGCGAAGACGGCCGCCACCATCGCGGCACGTTCGCGTTGATATGACTGGACGTATTCGAGGGCGAGTTCGCCCTCCAGATCCATGACTTCAACCCTGGAATACACCATAACGGCTTATTCTGGACCGAACAGCTCAACGACGACGCCGTGTCAGTTAACCCCGGCAATGGCCGAGCCACGATGCATGTGGAAAACCTGCCGACAAAGGACTACGGCGATATCGTCAACGCCTTGCTGGAAGGCCCATTCCTTCCAGGTATCTGCTCGTTCGACATCGAATGGTCAAACTCCCAGGACAAGCACCATTTCCACCATGAGGCGAGCAGTTTCGATGCCGATGTGGTCTTTAACTCAGCGCAGGCCTGGTGGAGCGCTGAAACGGCCGTCGCCCGATATGTGGCTGACGACATCTCCACCTCCCACAGCCTGTTTGCTGAAGTGGGTCACGAGCGCAACGGGGCCTATTTCCCCAACGGTTAATTCAAATTCCAGACGCCAGGCGGAATAAAAGGACAGGCTAAAAGAGCGTATCGAGAGCCTGTCCTTATTTCCATTTTGGTACTTGACTCTCAGGTTACCTGAGGCTGTACAATACTATCACGAAGGCAGCCTTCAAATATCAAGAGCCAGATCGTGCCGGAGAGTATCATGCTGAAAATCGGTGAGTTCTCGCGCCTCAGCCAGGTGACCGTGGCAACCCTGCATCATTACGACGAGATTGGCTTGCTGAAGCCCGCCCAAATCGACCGGTTCACCAATTACCGCTACTACACGCTCGAACAGCTTCCCCGCCTGCACCGCATTATGGCGCTAATGGAGCTGGGCCTGTCGCTCGAGCAGATCGACCAGGTCATTAACGCCGGCCTCTCTGTGGAGCAGCTGCGCGGCATGCTCGTGCTCAAGGAAGCAGAAGCGCGGCAGCGGGTGGCTGGACCGCTCAACTATTTCATCTACGCCGACGAATACCGCCCGCAGGATATTGATGTCGAATTCGTAGTCCCGGTAGAAGACACGCACACCGGCGACATACCCCTCAAACCAGCGGGAGTTATGACGGTGCGCGAGATCCCAGGCATCGAAGAAGCGGCGACTTATCGGTAATTTCAATAGGCGCAGTCAAGCCCGGACCAGAAATCGAAATTCTATCGGCGGGTCCCTTGGCAAAAGCTGCGGATGCCGAAGAAAGAAGCACCAGCATGCAAATTAGGGAAATGTAGATAACCTGTTTCATCGCTTGACACCTGATAAGAGAATGCTAACGACGTTTACTTATAGCTAATACACCGCTGGCTCTCTTTTCATTCCATGATGGAACCACTAATTTTCGCCAATTTCACGAATATCCTTCAAAATCTGATACAATTTTTGTAGCTCCCCCGGAGATAGCATCTCCGGGCCGACGCCCACCGGCTACGGTGGGCTGTCTCTTTTTGGAGGGGAATTTCAGTAGAAAAAATGATATACTGCAATCGATTAAAGCCTTACCGCACCTTCTTCTACCGGCTGTTTAGCTCTCAAACAAAAGTATGGCCAAATCCGCTATCCCTTCAGAAGTCCTGGACGAAGTTGTTGACCGCCTTGTGAACGGCCTGCATCCGGAGCGCATTTACTTATTCGGTTCGCAGGCGCGCGGGCAGGCTGGTGCAGGCAGCGATCTTGATCTGCTGGTCGTCGTGCCCGAATCGGATCTGCCTCGGCACAAGCGCGAAGCCCGATCTTATGATCTCCTTTGGGGGATAACGCAGCCTGTGGACGTCATCGTCCTGACCCGTGAAGAGTTCGACCGGACCAGCCGGGTCAAGACTTCGCTGGCTTCGACAGCGCGGTCCCAGGGAAAAGTCGTCTATGAATGAAGCTCAGCTGCGTGGAATCCGGGCCTGGCTGGAGAAGGCGCTGGAGGATTTGCGCTCTGCTGAGACATGTTCTCACGCATCACGCTGAACGAAGGAACCGCTATTTCTCGCCAATTTTCAATAACCCTTCTTGCTCAGCCACGCTGACTGCCAGGCCGCCTCATTTACACCAAATTTAAGCCAATTCGTATCCTTTGTCCCGGTGGGCCGGTATGACCCGGATCAAGGGATTAGCATCGATGCGCTTCGCAAATTTATGTAGGGGCGGGTCTTGACATTTCTGGCCTGCGGACATCGATGACCATAGCCGGGTCTGGCAGGTAATCCAGCCCGGCAGACCCGCCCGGAGTTGGATTCACCAGATGGTATTGTTTCGGATCGGCCGGAAAGGGCGGGTCAGAGGGCGGAGTTCTGGGGCCTGGACGGATATGGATCACAATTGGGGTCTGGCCAGATCGATTCTAGACCCGCCCCTACGCATAAATAACCTTGCCATATTTGGCTGCCGGATGCGCAGTCCCGCCGATCACGTCACTGGTCGCTATCCCCTCGGCTTACGAGCTCAAGAATTTGGGGCCGCATCAGGGACATTTTTTGCCGTCGATAGCTGTGCCGCTGTGACGATTACCCCGCTCAGGTCTGCGTCCTCGAGATTCGCATCCCGCAGGTCGGCCAGCATAAGGTTGGCATTGGTGAGCGTTGCCCCCCTAAGATCTGCCTCAATCAAATCGGCACCCCCCAGGTTGGCGCCGCC
>DATCIL010000098.1:0-1048 GCA_036507795.1 Anaerolineales bacterium
GGCCCGCCCTGCTCGCGAAAGGAACAATGGTTGGGGGGATGCCAGTCTTGCGACAAGAAAATCGGCAGGCCGCGTGATTGGAAACGATCGATGTACCCGCGCAGGACGGGGAGGATCTCGTCGCCTTCCTTCACCCCTAAGACTCCGCCGGTGAGAAAATCGTTCTGGATATCGGCGATCAGCAAGGCATCGCCGACCCACAGCTCTTCCCTTAGTGAACTCATGGCTTTGTGACGGTCATATCAATAATCCCATGCTCGGATACGACGTTATCTAACGCGCCTGTTGGGATAACAGACGAATGTAGGCCACCACGTCCTGCATTTCCCCGTCCGTCAGCTGGCCTCGCCATGCATGCATGGGGCTGAAGACGACCCCGAATTCGATGGTCCTCAAGAGTTCTTCGTCGGATTTCAGAAAGGATGCAAAGCGGTGAAAATTGGCCGGTGCCACTTTGAGAGCCTTCGCGTCCGGTCCATCCCCCCAGCCTCCGACACCGTGGCAGGCCTGGCAATGGCGCTGGTACACGTCTTTGCCGCGTGTGATATCGGCGGGATATTCTTGTCCGCGGAGGAGAGGAGTAAAAAGAAGGCCGATGAGCCCCAAGATCAGAGTGGCTGTCATACTCCGGGAGAAAATACGCATCACGCCTCCTAAACAGCTGCGGAAAACTTCTGGTCTGTCTGGTTCATCTGGTTGATCTGGTTTGTTTTGTTGCTTGACCCAGAGAAACCAAACAAACCAAATAAACGAGACAAACCAAATAACGGTCATATCACGCTGGGGGTCATTTTCAGCATGCTGTCAGCTTTTCTTGGTCGTGTGGGCCACGAACGGCGAATAAAGTTGCTGCATCTTGCTGCTGCCGCATTTCGGGCATGTTACTTTGGTGGATTCATGTTCCTTTAGCGTCAAGACTATCAACGATTCTTTTCCGCAGTCCAGACATTTATAGTCGTACATGGGCATGAAGTACCTCTTTCTCGCCTGTCTTGCGCTTCACGGGTTGTGGTACTGGCGCACTTTCTCAACATCCTGCTAGGGGACG
>DATCIL010000099.1:0-2112 GCA_036507795.1 Anaerolineales bacterium
TCCCGGGTGCCATGGAAATTATGGACAGGCTGGCGATTAAAGCGGCAGAAGCCGCGGTGCGGGCGAACTACCCAGCCGGAGCAGAAGGATTGCTGATCATGGAACTGGATGGGGAAACAGATGTGGTGGAGGGGGATTTCCCCATCCTTTTAGACCTAATCCAGAAATCAGGGGCGTATGAGGTAAGGGTGGCCCAAGACGCAGATGACCGCCAGCGTATTTGGAAGGGTCGCAAGAGCTCCTTTTCGGCGGTTGGCCGGTTGAGTCCGGACTACATTGTCAACGATGGCGTGGTCCCGCGCAGCCGCTTGGGCGATGCTCTCGCAGAAATTCAACGGTTGAGTAAACAATACGATATACCTGTGGCGAATGTTTTCCATGCCGGGGATGGAAATCTCCACCCGCTAATTCTGTTTGATGGAAGGCAGGAGGGGCATTTGGAAAAGGCTGAAGAGTTGGCCGGGGAAATTGTCCGGTTGTGCGTACGATTGGGCGGTTCCATTACCGGAGAACACGGCATAGGCATGGAGAAGCGAAATTACCTCCCGGTGATGTTCAGCGAAACGGATATTGATGTGATGCATGCGATCTGGAGGCAAATCGATCCGCTGCTCCTGTCAAATCGGGGGAAATTTTTTCCAGAATCGCTACTTCCCAGCCCGGATTTGAATTGGGATGCGGATCAACGCGGATGAACGCGGATAAATGCGGATGTTTTTTTATTCAGTTCCCGGCCACCAATCGCTCTGGCGGTCGTTGTGGAGCGGCGCCAATCATCTGGTAATAGGAAAAGACCAGGGAGTTAAGTGCAATGAAGCCGGCCAGCGTTGAAGATTTGAAAGCGATTATCCGGGGGGCGGAGCGCTTGTTTCCGCGGGGTGCGCGGAGCAAGTCTGGATTGTCTGGTTTGGCCATAGGTTTAGAGCCGCTGGATATTTCCGGGCTAAGCGGGATCGTGGAGTATGATCCCGGTGAGTATACCTTCACGGCATTGGCAGGCACCCGGGTTAAAGATGTCGAAATGTCTCTGGCTGAGCACGGCCAATATCTGCCGTTTGATCCGGTGCTTAGTGAGGCCGGGGCAACATTAGGGGGAGTGGTGGCGACTGGGTTGAGCGGCCCGGGCCGATATCGTTATGGCGGCGTCCGCGATTTTCTGCTGGGGGTGAAGTTTTTGAATGGGGAGGGAGAATTGGTTGCAGGTGGCGGGAGGGTGGTGAAAAATGCCGCGGGATTCGATCTACCCAAATTGATGGTGGGAAGCCTGGGGCAATTCGGCGCCCTGGTCGAGCTGAGTTTCAAAGTGTTCCCCGTGCCCGAAGCTTTCGGCACTTTATCCGGGCAGTATCAGGCGTTGGAAGATGGTTTCGAGGCGGTCTTGCGCGTAGCCAGCGCTCCGTTAGACTTAGTCGCGCTCGATCTCGTACCAGGCAAGGACAGCGTGGCTTTATTCGTGCGAGTGGGAGGAAAGAAAAATTCGCTCGCCGCGCGCATCCACCGCATTCAGAATATTTTGCAGCGGGGCGCGTCCGTTCCAGAGGATGAGGAAGCCGGGCTTTGGCGGGCCGCCCGGGAATTTGAATGGTTGCCCGCCAATTGCCTGCTGGTAAAGGTCCCGGTGACCCCAAAGCAGATCCCGGACCTGGATAAATGCCTGCAAGAGCATCTGGCCCTGAGAAGATACAGCGCTGGAGCGAATGTCGCCTGGGTAGCCTGGCCCGGAAAGGCTGCGGATTTTGACCGCATCCTGCTTTCACTGGGTTTGTCTGGCCTGGTTGTCATCGGGACCGCCGGAAAGCCCCTGCTGGGCAAAAGAACGGGACAAGAATTTGCGCGGCGGATTAAGCGAGCCCTTGACCCCGGCGGCAAGTGGGTGGAGGTGTAGATGCAGCATAAGATCCCGGTGGATAAATTAGGGCCTGCGGGAACGCTGATGGCGGAAGCCGTTGAAAAGTGCGTGCACTGCGGCTTCTGTCTGCCGGCCTGTCCAACCTATAAGGTGCTGGGTGAAGAGATGGATTCACCCAGGGGCCGGATCATTCTGATGAAGTCTGTTCTCGAGGAAGAAATCGAGTTGGAGCAGGCTTTGCCCTATATCGATCGCTGCCTCGG
>DATCIL010000100.1:0-2915 GCA_036507795.1 Anaerolineales bacterium
CGGACGAAATTGAGATCACCGCCCTGAGCCATCACCAGCGCCTCGAACTTCTCCCAGGCTTTTCCGGTCGCAATAGCTTCCTCTGCCCTCTCTCGCCCCTCTTCTTCATCCCGAGCAACGCCGCCAAGCGCCAACATGTGCGCCGCTACCACCAAACAATGTTCTCGAAAATCCGCGGGTCCTTCACCCTGAAGAGTGCGGATAGCCTCAACCACCTCCAACGCATTTCCAACCGCCATTCCGAGCGGCTGGTTCATATCGGAAAGCAGCGCCGTTGCCTTTCTGCCGGCCTGATCAGCGATGGATACCATCAACTTTGCCAGTTTACGGGCCTCCGCCAATTCCTGCACAAAAGCGCCCAGGCCAACTTTTACATCCAGGACAATTGCATCTGCCCCGGAGGCAATTTTCTTGCTCATGATCGAAGAAGCGATCAGCGGGATAGAATCCACCGTACCAGTAACGTCTCGCAAGGCGTACAGTTTGCCATCCGCCGGCGCCAGATCTCGGGTCTGGCCGGCAAGCACTAATCCCACTGCGGCAAGCTGGTTCATGAACTCTTCTGTCCTCAGATCGACCCGAAATCCGGGAATGGATTCCAATTTATCCAACGTGCCGCCGGTAAAACCCAGACCGCGCCCGGATATTTTTCCCACAGCCAGGCCACAGGCGGCCACGGCGGGCTCTACAACCAGTGTAGTTTTATCACCCACGCCGCCCGTGGAATGCTTGTCGACGGCAACCGGCACTACTTCAGAAAGATCCATCGTTTCGCCTGATTTCGCCATAGCGAGGGTCAGGTCAGTCGTCTCCCGAGTGGTCATGCCATTGAGGAGCACTGCCATCGCCCAGGCGGAGACCTGATAATCCGGGATCTCATCGTTTGTGAACCCATCAATGAAGAATTCAATTTCCTCCCGGGTCAATTCCTTACCATCACGTTTTTTGATGATGATATCAACCGCTCGCATGAGGACCTCCGAGTCAAAAGGAATTGCAGGAACCTGTTTGTGGCTCCATAAATATTATAATGCAAACCAATTCTAATCAGTTTCTGGCGCAAAACTGGTTTGCACAGAACCTTGCTAAGGGTTGACGCTTATGCGTGGATCCCGGAAATCCAACCTTCGGAAGATTTTGCACCCAGGTCTAATTAACCCTGCCCAGCAACTCCTTTACCTTATTCCAAATAGCTGCGAACATACTCACGGTAAGCCGGCCTGTCTGCGTATTCTGCCGGCTGGGATGGTAGGAGACTACCAACCAGGGCAGATTCTCTCCCAAACGATAAACGGCTCCATGGGCAAAACTTAGTTTGGGAATATCATAGCCTTTCTGACGATACAGCCGCAAAGTATTATCGAAGGCGATTTGCCCGAGAGCTACGATTACCTTGATATCATCCAACAGTTCGATTTCCTGCGCCATATAGGGCAGGCAGTTTTCCATCTCCTCTCGAGTGGGCCGGTTGGCCGGCGGCGCACAGCGGCACACCGCCGTTATGAACAGGTCTGTCAATTGCAGCCCATCCTCGCGATGAGGCGCAGAGGGTTGGTTGGCGAAGCCAGCCTGGTAGAGTGCTTCGTATAGAAAGCTCCCGGATCCATCCCCGGTAAACATGCGCCCCGTGCGGTTGGCCCCATGGGCGCCAGGCGCCAGGCCAACGACCAGGACCTGCGCCTGGTAATCTCCAAATCCGGCCACAGGCTTGCCCCAATACTCGAAGTCTTTATAGGCACGGCGGCGTTCGCGCGCCACCTTCTCTCGCCAGTCCACCAACCTGGGACATTGCCCGCAGGTGATAATCTTCTGTTCCAACAGCTGCCATTGCTCTTGCTTATCGTTCATCGGAATCCCTTCTCGAGTGTACCCAAAAGGTTGGCGGTGAGAACTGTCATTTGAGACTGCGCTGTCTGGGTAAGGATCTGCATCAACCGACCGGGAGGTCCGGTCGTTTGGCCCGCCTCTGGGAATATCAGCGGAGGAGAGAAGTAAACCAGTGGGGTGAGTTGCGGTTTCCTTGAAAGGATCAACTGTTCGGCTACCTGGATGATTTCCGCCACTTTTTGACGCTGTTCCGTTTTTTCCCAGAGGCGCAGGAACGGATGGTTAAACCAGCGGGCTGAGAGCACACCGCTGACAGTGGCGACCACCACACGCGTCCGAGGAGCTTTGCGTAAGAACAACTCGAGACTGGGTGACCAGCGGGCGATGCCTTCGACAGCCTGCGGAGAAAGCGCCGGGTCGATCTCAACATCCCCACGGGGAAAGATGAGCAGCGCCTTGCCATCCATCAGATGCTGCAGGGCGGCCCGAACAGCAGCCATCCGCCGGTAGGGGTCCTCGGTTATTGGGATGAAGTGTGGCGCGATCGATGGTAAGTGGCGGAAAATGGCGATATCACTCGAAATGATCGAGAGGTCGTCTCTGGCCACGCTGGCGGCCAGGATCAACAGGTCGTAAGCGCCGGGATGGTTGGATACCACCAGCAGAGGCCCGTCCTGGGGAATAGCCTGCGGGCAATCCACGCGATATTCCTGGACAAGCCTGGCCAGCAGGTTTTCGGCTGCCACTCCCAGGCCGCATCTGGCAACATCATAATCCAACCGGACAAGCAGGCCGGCCAACCGGCGGGCAGAAGGCCCGAAGAGCGAGCGAACCAGGCGCGCCAGCCAGCGATGGCCTGCCAGGCCCATGACGCCCTGGATTTCGTGGAGGATCGCGCTGGTTACACTCTCAAGATTTGCCACCGGTCCATTCATCGATTGAGTCTAATCGGTTACTTGCAAAAGAGATAGCTGGCTTTGCATAGTACTTAAGTTCTATGGCAGCCAAAGACATTATAATCGAGGCAATTCCTGACAAATTCCTGTTAAACAGAGACTCGACTTTTTTCGAAATCAGTGAATGGAACC
>DATCIL010000101.1:0-2614 GCA_036507795.1 Anaerolineales bacterium
CCGACGAAATCCAATCCGGGTTCGGGCGCACTGGGCGTTGGTTTGCTTTTGAGCATTACGATTTTGTTCCGGATATTATTACCATCGCCAAGGGACTTGCCTCCGGGCTGCCCATCTCCGGCGTCATCAGCCGCCTGGATCTCATGAAGCGCTGGGCGCCGGGCTCGCATGGCGGCACCTATGGCGGGAATGCCGTGGCCGCCGCCGCCGCGGTAGCAACCATCCAGGTCATCCGGGAAGAGAAATTGCTGGAAAACGCTCGAGAGCGCGGTGTCCAGCTGCTCACCGGGCTACGCCACCTTCAAGAAGAGTATCCGGAAATGGGTGACGTGCGCGGCCTGGGCTTGATGGTTGGCGCCGAATTCCGTACCTCCGATCGCAAACCGGATAAAAATACCGCCAAGGCCATCGCCCAGCGCTGCCTGGAAGAAAACCTGCTGCTGCTCACCTGCGGCCCCTGGGATAACACAATCCGCTGGATCCCGCCCCTCATCGTGACCGCTGGCCAGATCGACCACGCGCTAAATGTCTTTGAAGGCGCCCTGCGCAGGTCCCTCTAGTCAAATTTTGGCGCAGTTCGCTGGTTGAGTAGGCGCTCTTCGCCGTATCGAAACCAAGAACTGCGCCAGATGTAATGTTGTTATATTAGCTAAAAACCAGTTGGCGCAATTCCCCTTTTGCGCCAACTGTCGAGCACCGAAATGCTCTAGCGAAATTGGCGGTTTAGACTACTTAATTTGCTCTAAAGACCTACGCTGGCCCACAAAAACCAGGCTTATTGGCTCAATTTGACGAAATGAGCGGCAAACTCAGCCAGCGATTCTGCCTGAATGGACAGCACCAGCCTTTGATCCTCTTCTCTTAATTGAAATGTCTCGCCGTTGTAGCCGTTATTCAGCGCAGCTTTCGGATCGGTGAGCAGCAAATCGCGGAATTTTTTATTGACGACCGCCGCGGCCAGCAGTTTGTTTAACTCATTTCCATTTCGATTGTTTGAAGAAGATTTAGCGAGTTCCATAATGCCCACTTCTTATCCGCTTACGTCGCCACCGGCGCCCGGCGATTGAGGGAAAAACCCCAACATCGCCAGGCTGAAGATGATCGAAGCCAGTTGAATGTGCCTGCGATCCAGTCTTGCAACTGCCAGCTTGAGTTCATTGATGTAATGTTTCATCCTTCGGTTCTCCTTCCGTTCGCAATAGATTTGACTTTCTGTCAATATCATTGCAGACGGCGGTCACCGAAGGTAGCTCTTAAAACCCCCTTTTTCGATTAAGGTCTGATTAAGGTTTTGGCTGCTGAGCCGGGAGAGCGGTGGGACGCGGATTAACGCGGATGCCGCGGAAGTTTTAACACAAAGTTGTCATGAACGCTGCGTACGCCACGAAGGATGAAAAGCCTTGCGAAGGTTTCCATTCAATGCGAAGGTACTGGAAGACTAACCTTCGCAAGGCTATTTACAAGTCAGGTCACAAAGGCTAACACAAAGGACACCAAGAATTAATTAAAAAAACTTTGTGCCCTTCGTGTTAAAAATCTTTAAACTATTGGGTGAGCTTGAAATATAGCGCTTCGGTTTGTGGCGAAGGCTCGACGTTCATCTCTTCTGCCAGGACCTCGCTGCAAAGCTGGTACTGGCGGTGAACGTCTGCCCGGTTTCCCAGGGCAGCATACGCCATCATCTTCAGGCGATAGGCCTCTTCCTGGCAGGGGTCTTCCTTCAAGATCCGATCGCTGGCTGACAACGTCCGGTCGTATTCTCTGGCTTCCAGGTGAATGCGGGCAGTCTCTTCGAGGGCATGGAAAAACAGTTCTAGAAGCCGCTGCCTCTCGGGCAGCATCCAGGTTCCCTCCAGGTCGGCCAGGTAGGGTCCACGGTATAGCGAAATCGCCTCGTTAAGGGCGGAGAACCTTTTTTTATTATCAGGTCCGGACTTATCCAGCTCGGATCGGGCTTCCTGGATTTTTCTTTGGAATATTTCCACATCGTACTTGTAATCCAGGTTCCGGTTGAACACGTACCGCTCGTTTACGTTGCTGATCGTTTCCTGGCCCAGCGCATGGCGCAGGCGATAAACGAGGTTCTTGAACTGGATCTTTAACTGCGCCGGTGAGCTTTCCGGCAGCAAGACGGACCCGATTTCTTCTTTCGACAGGCTTTTCTCGTTGGATAGGATGAAGAAAAAGAATTCTCGCACGCGCTTCTGGTTTTGCCATTCGGGGGCTTCGACGGGTTTGCCGTCCATTTCAATCTGCGATTGGCCCAACGCCCTGACGAAGAGTTTTGGCTGTACGAAGGGAACCGTAGTCACATTCGGTCTCAACCGGCGCCGGATCGAGGGGATCTCCTGCTCGTAGGCGCTGACCTGGTTCAACAGCCTGGTGGCGCCGGCATTGGTTGCTGGCTGCGTTTGGGCGAACGCTAAGAGTTCTTTCGCTTCCCTCGCCGCGCTGACCATGACCTGCTGGCTCTCGATTTTCTCGGTGAGCGCGAACGTTTTCGCCAGGGTGTCTAGGGCGGATTGGTTTTCTCCGGCTGAATAATAGGCTGTGGACAGGTAGAGATGCGCCCGGCAGGCTTCGACCAGCTGGCCATCCCTTTCAAAAGCGCCCG
>DATCIL010000102.1:0-18858 GCA_036507795.1 Anaerolineales bacterium
CGGCACCGGAGATGCCGCAAAAAGCATGCTCGCCCAAGGACACCGCTTACTCGTCGACCGGACCTCCATGGTGGGATGGGCAATCACGGAACGACGCGCCCGGATAGCTCTGGATGTGGGTGAAGAAGCCATACGCTTTAATAACCCCCACCTCCCGCTCACCCGTTCGGAGCTGGCCCTGCCGCTCCTGGTCGGTGATAATGTTTTGGGTGCCCTCACAATTCAATCGGATCAGGCAGGCGCCTTTGACCAGGACGATATCACGGTGCTTCAGGGAATCTCCGATAGCCTGGCAACCGCCCTGGAAAACGCTCGCCTCTATCAGCAGGCTCAGGCTAACCTGGAGGAAATCAGATCATTGCACCGCAGCTACCTGGCTGAAGCCTGGACTCAGCTTGTCGACTCCCGCAAAGAGATCAGCTATACGTACGAAAACGAACAGATCCCCGCCTCACAATCCCACGCTGGGAAGGTTACCAGCTTTTCCATGCTGCTCAGGGACCAGGTGATCGGCGAACTCACGCTGGAAACGGACAATCCAGAATTTGCGGATGATGAAATCGCCTTCATTTCGGGTATTTTGGATCAGGCAGCCCTATCATTGGAAAATGCTCGCTTGCTTGAGGAAGCCCAACGTCTGGCTTTCCGAGAACAGAAAATCGGCGCGATCTCAAACCGGATCCGCGGTTCGATCGACCTGGATACCATCCTTCATAATACCGTGCGCGAGCTCGGACTGGCATTGGGCAGCTCCAATGCTTTTATTCAGATCGGCTTGGAAGACGCCGGTGAGACCGGGGAGACGCAAGAATGAAGTGGTTTTCAATAACGCCAGGCATAAGTATCCGGACCAAGTTGATGGTGCTTCTTTCCAGCATGGCTATGCTAGGTTTGGCGACTGTCGCTGCAATCGCGGTCGACACGGCCCAGAGCGCCAGCCACACCGCTCAAAGCCTGAGCGGTCGCATGCTCCGAGACCAGGCTGAGGAAACCCTGATAAATATCACCATAAGCAGCGCGAAAGAAAACGATCTCATTCTCCAGAGAGTCTCCAGAGATGCCGAAAAGATCGCAGCCTACGCGGCAGAGATCTTCTCGGACCCGGATGATTTTCACAACCCCGTCTACTGGTCCATATGGGAACATATGCGCACAGGTCCCGATGGTCAATTTGTCAACGGAGCAGAGGATACTAGCAGCGTTTTCGTTCCTTTCACCACAGAAATTACTCCTGAAGTCATTCGAGACATAGAAATCAGCGCTTACCTGGATCTGATTCTAAAACCTACTCTGGCAAGTAACCCCAATGTTGAGGCAATTTATTTCGCGACCCCTCGAGATGTGGTTCGCTACTATCCGAATGTAAATCTGGGCGCGGTTCTGCCGGCGGATTTTCGGGCTACCAGGCGAGTATGGTATGCCGGAACAATGGAAAAGGGCGCCATTCGACGCGACGCCTGGTGGACGCCTGCCTACCTGGATGCTACGGGGCTCGGCGTCGTGACCACGGCAGCCGCGCCGTCCAGAGACTCCCAAGGCGAGATCATCGGTGTCGTCGGCATCGATGTCACACTTACCGAGATGAAATCAAGCATTGAGGGGCAGGAGTTCCTTCCGGGTGGATATTCATTTCTCATAGACGACTCCGGACGCGCGCTTGCGCTTCCGGCGCAAGGCTATCTCGACATCCTCGGGCGCTCTCCGGAGCCAGATGAATTTGGCACAGATTTGACCAATTCAAACGCCACCTTTAAACCAGCTATCAAGGCGATGGTAGCGGGTGAAACCGGCTTTAAGACGATCCGGGTTGGTGATAAAGAACTCTTTGTTGCGTTTTCTCCCGTCCAAAGTGCGAAATGGAGCCTGGCCAGCGTAGTTGAAGTTGGCCAGGTGCTTCAATCTCTCCATACTCTTAACCAAGACATGGAGTCGAGCACCCGATCGTTGCTGTTCACTCGCATCCTTCCGGTGAGCGGCATAATCTACGGGTTGGTCATCCTGCTGGGCTTAATAATTACCAACCAAATACTGAACCCCATCCGAAAGCTGGCTTCGGCAGCCGAAGAGATTGGATCAGGCAACTGGGAAGTGAATTTACCGGAGAATCAGCATGATGAAATCGGGGTGCTGGCGCGCGCCTTCGGCGGCATGACCAGGCAGCTGCACGATCTGGTGAGCCAGCTGGAAGGGCGTGTCGCAGATCGGACCAAGGAGCTGGAACGGCGCGCCGGTCAGCTGCAGGCTGCTGCAGACGTAGGACATGCAGCCGCATCGTTGCGCGACCTCGAAGAACTGCTCAACCAGGTGACGCACCTGATCAGCGAGCGATTCAACTTCTATCACGTGGGTATTTTCTTGCTCGATGATGCCCAGGAGTATGCAGTCTTGAAGGCCGCCAACAGCCAGGGTGGGCAGCAAATGCTCGCAAATGGACACAAATTGCGAGCAGGTCAGCAAGGCATCGTCGGTTACGTCGCCGGTACTCAAAAACCGCGCATTGCACTGGATGTGGGCGAGGACGCCGTCCATTTTCAGAATCCGTCTCTGCCGCACACGCGCTCCGAGATGGCGCTTCCATTGGTGGCCAGTGAAGAGCTGCTGGGCGTGATCGATGCTCAAAGCGAAATCGAATCCGCCTTTAGTCCTGAAGACATCGAGGTCCTCCAGGTCCTCGCCGACCAGGTAGCCGTCGCCATCCATAATGCCCGCCTGTTCCAGGAACTGCAGAACAACTTAAGAGAAACAGAAAATCTCTACAAACTTTACAGCCGGGAAGCCTGGTCGAAGATCAGCGCGCAAAGAAGGACCGTCGCTTTCGCCTACGATCGCGTGCAAGTTTCCCAGGCAGATAAGAAGCACTTGAGCTCCCAAGCAATAGAACAGCTCAACAGAGGACAACTCGTTATTTCGGACAAAAATAAGAACGGTGGTCCCCGGTCTGAACCTTACATCATCGCACCCATCATGGTACATGGGCAAGCAATTGGTTTTGTTCAATTCGAGAGACAGGATCCCGCTCTGAATTGGACGGATGAAGAAATCACCTTGCTCAAGACCCTAACTGGGCAGGTTGCTCTAACTTTGGAAAATTCCCGTCTGTTGGAAGAAGCCCAACTTAAGGCTGAACAGGAGCGGTTAGTTGGAGAAATAACCACGCGGATCCGGGCTTCCAATGACCGGGATCAGATTCTGCAAACCGCGCTCGATGAGCTGCGCCTCGCCTTCCCTTCGGATCAGATCAAAGTCCGGTTCCGGTCGAATGATGCTAATGAGTTGTTCTCGTCAGTTGAGACTTAAACATGATAAAAGAACTGTACGATCGGCTAGAAAATCTTTTCATTGAAATCGCGCAAGAAGCATCGACCCCGGATGTTGTCGACGAACAAACGCTGCCCGGCTGGGCCTGGGAATGTGATGAGGGTGGCTGCTATGCGAGTTGCAGCGCTGAGGTAGAAAAGGTATTAGGCATTAAACCGGAGGATTTTGTAGGTAGGCCATTTGCCGAGTTCCGATTAACAGTAGAGTCTTCCCGCATGGTTCAGGCGGAAATGGCGTCTAGTTCTTTTCCTCATGCTGTTGAAGCCAGCTATATCACCCGCGACGGGAGGATGGTCTCGACAAGCGTAAACTTTCTGAGCACGCCTGGGGCAAATGGTTCCGGGCAGGGTGCATGGAGGGGATTCACCCAGGTTATCCAGACAGAAGGAGAAAAACGCTTCGACCGGCGCGCCGGACCTGAACCGGACAGCGAAATCAATGCCTCGCGCAAACCGCTCCAAACCCAAATGAATGGCAAAACAACTCTCGCCATCCCGGTAAAAGTCGAAAATACACCCATAGGCCTCATCGAGGTGATTAACGAGAATGCCGGTTATCCCTGGAGTGAGGGTGAGAAACGCCTTGTCGACCAGGTCGTCGATCAGCTATCGCTCGCCCTTGAGAACGCTGAGCTTTTCAGGCAAACCCAGGCTGCCCTGGCTGATGCCCAGGCGCGGGCCAGGGAACTGGCTCTACTCAACGAAATGAGTCGAGCATTTTCTTCCAATTTGGGCGTGGATGCAGTGCTGGAAAAAATCTACCTGTACACCTCTCGCCTGATGGACACATATAACTTTTACGTCGCCCTTTACCATGAGGAATCGAATGAGATTTCCTTTCCGCTAGTTATTGCAGATGGAGAGAGGGTTCTTGAAGACCATCCGGAATGGCAATCATGGAGCGCAACGCAGCCAGTTTCGGGCCTGACCGGACACGTGATCCGCTCAAAAGAACCGCTTCTGGTTCAGGAAAATGTCTTCGAGCAGTTAGCAGCGCAGCACATTGATTACATTGAGGTCGGCACCGGCGGTGTCAACTCCTGGTTAGGGGTACCGTTGATGATTGGTGACCGGGTTATCGGCGTAATTACCGTGCAGAGTGAAAGTGCCCCACGCCTGTACAATGAAAACCACCGGGATCTATTGAGTTCGATTGGCAACCAGGCTGCCATCGCCATCGAAAATGCCCGGCTCCTCGATGAGACTCGTCGCCGCAATGAAGAGCTGACAGTTCTGAACAAGATCACCAGTGCAGCCAGCCGGTCCCTCAATTTGGGAGAAATCCTCAAAGAAGCGCTAAGCCAAGTGCTTAGCACGACGGCCTTCGATGGCGGGCTGATCAGCATTGCAAATCGAGACGATGGTATGCTCCGTTTGAGTGCCCATTCTGGATTACCGGAGCCGATTATTCACCAGATGGAAAAATCCGGGCTGCGTGGGACGCTTTGCGAACAGACCTACCGCCGAGGGACGGTCGTCCAGCTTGAAGATCTTTCGAAAGTAACCCATCGCGGCACCGGTAGCTTGCTGGGAACGGGATTTAGATCGTACCTTGGCGTCCCGCTGGAATCAAAAGGCAAAATACTGGGGACCTTATGCGCCTTCAGCCTTTCAGGGGAAACATTAACGGATATCAACCTCACCATAATGAGATCAATCGGTCAACAAGTTGGCGTCGCCATAGAAAACGCCCAGCTATTTGAAGAACAACGCAAAACAGCACAACGTTTGAGAGAGCTGGATAAGCTAAAGTCGCAGTTTCTCGCCAATATGTCGCACGAACTGAGGACTCCGTTGAACTCAATTATCGGATTTTCCCGAGTTATTTTAAAAGGCATCGATGGCCCCATCACCGATCTCCAGCAACAAGACTTGACGGCGATCTACAATTCCGGCCAACATCTGCTAAACATGATCAACGATGTCCTCGATTTGTCCAAAATTGAAGCCGGAAAGATGGAAATTTCCTATGAAGATGTTAACCTGGCGGATCTGATCAAAAGTGTAATGTCCACTGCTGCGGGTTTGGTAAAAGATAAACCTATAAAACTTTTTCAGGTCATCCCGGAGGAATTTCCCGTTGTCAGAGCCGATCCAACCAGGGTTCGGCAAATAATATTAAATTTGCTGTCGAATGCAGCAAAATTCACCGATGAAGGATCGATAACCATAAAAGCCCAGCGGCAAAAGATCGCCGGCACAGACGAGGTTCTGATCAGCGTCACCGACACGGGGCCGGGCATCGCTCCTGAAGACCAGGCTAAATTGTTCCAACCCTTCTCGCAGGTCGATGCCTCGCCGACGCGAAGTACAGACGGCAGCGGGCTGGGGCTATCCATTTGCCGCGCTTTGGTCGAGATGCACAAGGGTCACATTGGATTGGAGAGTAGAGTCGGGGAAGGCAGCACTTTTTATTTTACCCTCCCCGTCTGCAGCCCGGATTCATTTTTAAGGGCTACAACGGGGTCAAATAATAACCACAAGGTCATCTTAGCCATCGATGCGAACATGAAAGTCATCGAGTATTACAAGCAGCAACTGGCCGATCATGGCTTTGAAGTGATCCCGCTTACCGATCCTTCTCAGGCCGTCGACCGGGCGCGCCAATCGCAGCCCTATGCGATTACGTTGGACGTGCTCTGGTCGCAAGAGGACGGTTGGCAGATTCTGAAAGCTTTAAAGCATGATCCGGCAACACGCGAGATACCCGTAATCGTCTGCAGTATGCTGGATGAAAGAGAAACCGGTCTTAAGCTGGGGGCAACCGCGTATATAACGAAGCCGATCCTGGGCGACGATCTGGCTGAAATTCTTCACAAAATTGACGTGAAACAATAGCCAGGGAGGGTTTTTTGTCCTTAAACTTATCCGTGCGATGCCTGGACTGCGGTAGTGAATTTGTTTTCAATCTTAGCGCCACTGCCTGCTCGACTTGTGGCAGCCAGTGGCTGCAGGCCAATTACGACTACAAAGTACTGGGGTTTTCACTCCCGTCCAATTTGAGCCGGCGCCAGTTCAACCTCTGGCGATACAAAGAACTTTTACCGGTAGATCAATTCGATCAAAACTTATTTCTGGGTGAGGGCGGCACTCCCCTGGTTCAAGCGTCAAATCTTGGCATGATGCTGGGGTTGAACCACGTTTATATAAAGGATGAAAGGCAGGGTCCAACGGCCTCGTTTAAGGATCGCCAGGCAGCCGTCAATATCGCCGCATTGAAAGAAGCTGAGATTTCGGAGATGGTGTTGGCTTCGACGGGCAATGTTGCCATCGCTTACTCCGCCTATGCGGTGCGCGCCGGGATAAAATTATGGGTTTTTCTGACCAGCCTTGTGCCTGAGGAAAAAATGCGTGAAGTGGCTCTTTACGGCACGCAGGTGGTCAAAGTTACCGGCACCTACGACCAAGCAAAGCAAGTTGCCGTTGCATTTGCCCGCGAGCGCAGTCTTTACCTTGAGAGGGGCGCTCGCTCCATTCCTTCCGTGGAAGCGATGAAAACCATCGCTTTTGAAATCGCCGAGCAGCTGACGGAGTGGCTTGGGCATCCTGCACAAAAGAATACAGCCGGAAGACCGGAAATCCAGTGGCGATCGCCCGATTGGTATATTCAAGCGGTCAGCGGTGGTTTGGGTCCTTTAGGAGTCCAAAAGGGTTTCCGCGAACTGTACCAGATGGGGTTAGTGGATCGTATCCCGGCTATCGCCTGCATTCAAACCGAGGGCTGCGCTCCCATGGTCAATGCCTGGCGACAAAACCGAAACGAAGCACAGGCGATAAGTTCTCCGCGCACGCATATCACTACCCTTTCCACCGGCGACCCTGGCCGGACGTACAGTCTGCTCTATGAATCTGCCAAAACCCATGGAGGTGTCTTTGAAAGCGTTGGAGATGAAGAAACCTTTCGCGCCCTGCACATCCTTGCTAAGATGGAAGGGCTCTCGGTGGAACCGGCTGCTGCGGTTGCTTTCGCTGGTCTGATAAAACTGGCCCGCGCCGGCCTTGTGAAACCAGACGACATCGTCGTTGTAAACTGCAGTGGGCATACAATGCCCATCGAAAAAATGATATTAGGCGATGGCGGCGCGCGCGATTTGTCTACGACATCTTATTCGATGAAGGAAACCCCCGTCGAAGGTCTGCTCGCTGCATTAAGTGAATTGAGCGCCGAACGATTTCCCCGCGTTGCTATCGTTGACGACAATCCGGACGCGCGCCGCTTAATCCGCCGCATCTTACAAGCACGCGACAACTTTACCCTATATGAAGCTGAGAGCGGTCGCGCCGCCATCGAGCTGGCGAACCGGGAAAAACTGGACCTGGTAATCTTAGACCTCATGATGCCCGAGGTGGATGGCTTTTCTGTCCTGAACGCTCTGAAAGAAAACCCCAATACCGCTCCAATACCGGTGATCGTGGTCACCGCGAAGGAGCTTACGCAGGAAGAGAAAAGGAGTCTGCACGGACAGATTCATGCGCTGATGCAAAAGGGGGAGTTCTTAAGCGACGAACTCTTGGAAGAAGTACGAAATGTCGTGAAAACTTAATCCAATGGTAAACAGGACGAGAGGATTTCGTGCTGCGCTGGCCTCAGCGCTTTTCTTAGGGCTCTTGCCGGTGTTTGGAAAGCAGGCAATACTATTGGGAATGCCGCCACTCGCCGTGGTAGCGCTTCGCACTGTCCTGGCGGCCAGCTTATTGTTAGGCGTCATGATTGTTTTTCAGCGCGCCTATCTGTATATATATCCCGTCGGCTTTTTTGGATGCCTTCTGGCGGGTGGTTTGAACGGCTTCGGTTCACTGCTTTTTTACACTGCACTTGGACGCATTGATGCCGGATTGGGCCAATTGCTCTATTCTCTTTACCCGCTCTTCACCATTTTATGGTTCCGGCTTGACCGCCAAAAATCGAGTAGCTTAACTTTTTTCCGGCTGCTCTTGGCTGTTCCGGCCGTTTACTTGCTGATCCAGACCCCGAAAAATGAATTGGACGGTGTGGGTGTCGCGATGATGTTGGCGGCTGCTTTACTTTATGCCCTGCATCTTCCTATCAATCAGCGCGTCCTATATGATGTACCGGCACCTACCGTTACCCTGTATACCCTGCTGGCAATGAGCGCTGTTGTGGTTCCCGCCTCCATAGTTGGCAAAGCGATTCCGGTTATCCCGCCGTACGCTGGTTGGATTTCTGTGCTACCAGGCCAGGCCTGGTGGGCGCTTGCTGGACTGACTCTGGTGACCTTCTTCTCCCGGCTCGCCTTGTTTCTCGGAGTAAAACACATCGGTGGTATGCAGACCGCTTTCCTGGGTCTGGGTGAACTATTCGTGACCGTGCTTTTTGCCCAACTCTGGCTGGGCGAAAGATTGTCCCTTGCTCAGTGGCTGGGAGCATCCCTGCTGATCCTGAGCCTATCCTTAGTATTGTTTGAAAAGCCTTTTTCACAAACACGCCAATTAGGTGGCTGGTTGAGCTGGCTCCACTCTCCCGGATTACCGGATCGCCTGACAAAACAGTCCCAAGATTAATTCTACATCTCCCTATTTCTACCTATGATATACTCCAGGGGCCCTACAAAACGTGCCAGGAGTTTGTTAACGTGAAAAACTTTTTAGCAATCGCGGATCATTCCTCAGGTGAACTTCAGTCACTTTTGGATCTGGCGACCAGATTAAAGGCGGAATGGAAAAGTGTCGGCAATCGACCACTGCTCATGAACAAAGTCCTCGCCATGATCTTTCAGAAGCCAAGCCTGAGAACCCGGGTTTCTTTTGACATGGCTATGCGCCATATGGGCGGCGATGCCCTCTACCTGTCCCCTGCCGAAGTCGGCCTCGGTCAACGCGAGTCAATTGCCGATGTAGCCCGGGTCATGTCCGGCTACGTTGATGCCATCATGGCGCGGGTTTTTGATCATGAGCACATCCTCGAATTGGCAAAATGGTCAAGCGTTCCGGTGATCAACGGGCTCAGCGATTACAATCACCCCTGCCAGGCGTTGGCGGACGCCATGACCATCCAAGAAAAACTTGGAAGGATAAAAGGTCTCAACGTCGCCTATGTCGGAGATGGCAATAACGTCGCTGTTTCACTCATGCACATTTGCGCGAAGCTGGGCGCAAATTTCAGCATCGCATCGCCGGAGGGATACAAACTGAATTCAGAAGCGGTCAGGCTGGGAGAAATGTTTGCAGCGGAAAGCGGAAGCATTATCCGACTTTTATCTGATCCTCATGAGGCCGTCAAAGACGCAGACGTAATTTATACGGATACCTGGACAAGCATGGGACAGGAAGAGGAGGCCAGGCGAAGGGAAGATGTTTTCCCCCCCTATCAGGTCAACAGCGTCCTGGTGAATGAAGCCAAAACAAATGTCATCGTAATGCACTGTCTACCAGCCCATCGAGGACAAGAAATCACCGATGAAGTCGCGGATGGGCCGCATTCGGTCATGTTCGTCCAGGCACGCAACCGCATGCATGCCCAGAAAGCTATTCTGGTCCGGTTGATTGGAGAGACCAGGGATCTCCAGACAGCATAATTATTGGGGAAAGAAGGTAATCCTATGAACATAGGCATCCCGAAGGAACGTCGTCCCTTTGAATACCGGGTTGGTATTTCCCCAGCGGGCGTCCACATTCTTAATGAGCACGACCATGTATGCCACGTTGAACATCACGCTGGTCTGGGCGCTGGATTCAGCGATCAGGATTATGAGCAAGCCGGTGCCCGGATCGTCTATTCGCCTCATGAGGTATTCGGACGCGCCGACTTATTACTCAAAGTTGCCCGACCTTTGAAAGAGGAAATTGACTGGCTGCGTCCCGGCACAACCATCGCTGGTCTGCTGCACCTCGGTTCAGCTCGACAGGACAAATTGGATCTAATGGTTGAAAAGAATGTTACTGCCATTGCCTACGAGCAGATCCAGCTGCCAGACGGAACGGTCCCCGTACGGCGGCCGTTGAGTCAGATTGGTGGTCGTCTGGCGGCTCAGATTGCGGCAAGGTTGCTGCAGAATAACGCCGGCGGCAAAGGCATACTTCTGGAAGGCGTCGCGGGAGTCCCACCCGCGGAAGTTGTCGTGATCGGAGCAGGCATTGTGGGTTCTTGTGCGACGCGAGCGTTTAAGGACATGGGCGCACATGTTACTGTGCTGGATAGTGACTTAAATGCCCTCCAAGGCATATTCGATTGGAATTCTGGCGTGGTCACCTTAGTTTCCACACCCCACAATATAGCCCGCTCCTGTGCCTACGCCGATGTAGTTGTCGGTGCGGTTCTCATTCCCGGACAACCGCCTCCCATCGTAATTACTCGGGAGATGGTGCGTGCTATGAAGCCACGTTCGATTATTATGGATATCAGTATCGACGAAGGCGGCTGTGTCGAGACCTCTCGGCCAACCACCCATGAGCACCCCACCTATATTGAAGAAGGTGTCATTCACTACTGTGTTCCGAACATCCCCAGCGTTGTTGCCAGAACTTCAACCTATGCCTTTCTAAACGCGGCCTTTCCATTTGTGTTAGAAATCGCCGATAAAGGACCGGAAAAAGCCATCGCGGACAATCCGGCGATTGAACACGGCACTGCAGTGCATCGCGGAGAACTTCGTAATATCTCACGGCTGAATCCGAAGTAGCAGAGAAAACTATGGATTTCAAAAAGCTTTATCAATCGCGTGTCGTCACTGCAGAAGAAGCAGTCCGAAAGATTAATTCCGGGGACCGGGTTTTCTTGACCGGGAACTGTTCGGTGCCTCAAAAGGTTCTTTCCGCTCTCGTTGATTACGCTCCGCATCTACAAAACGTTGAAGTCGTCCAGGCGCTATCTGTCGGCCCCGCGGACTATGTCAGTCCGGATATGGCAGGCCATCTGCGGGTTAACACGATGTTTGTCAGTTCGAATATTCGCGAGGCAGTGCAGGCGGGACGCGCTGATTTTACTCCGGTGCTTCTGTCGGAATTTACCCTCCTATTCAAGAATAATTACCTGCCCCTGGACGTAGCCCTGGTGCATCTGTCTCCACCTGATAATTACGGCTTTTGCAGTTTCGGCGTCGAAGTAGGTTTGACAAAAACACCCGCAGAGTCGGCCAGGATCATCATCGCCGAAGTGAACCAGCAAATGCCGCGCACCTTGGGCGATTCATTCATCCACATTAGCAACGTCGATTACATCGTACCGGTTGATTATTCACTGGTTGAAATGCCGATGGCCGGGAACGACAGTTCGGAAGTGATTGATAGAATCGCAGGCCATGTGGCCGAATTAATCCCGGATGGGGCTACAATACAAATGGGCATTGGAGCCATTCCTGATACAATGCTCAAGTACCTGTATGAGAAAAAAGATCTGGGCATCCACACGGAGCTGTTTTCAGATGGTGTAATCGATCTCGTAGAAGCCGGGGTGCTAACAAACGCCAGAAAAACCTTGCATCCCGGTAAGATCATCGCAGGGTTTATCCTCGGCACAAAACGATTGTATGATTGGGTAGATGATAACCCTCTGATCGAGCTCCACCCAACTGAATACGTCAACGACCCTTTTGTCATCGCACAAAATGAAAATATGGTCGCGGTAAATTCGGCCATCGAAGTCGACCTGACCGGACAGGTGTGTGCAGACAGCATCGGGCCCAAGATTTACAGTGGGGTTGGGGGTCAGCTTGATTTCATCTACGGCGCCTCCAGGTCGAAAGGCGGTATCCCGATTATCGCTCTGCCGAGCACCGCCAGGCAATTTAGCCGGATTGTGCCAATGTTAAAAACTGGCGCGGGAGTTGTGACTACCCGCAACCACGTTCGCTACATCGTCACCGAATACGGTATTGCCGATTTATATGGCAAAACAATCCGGCAGCGCGCCCATGACCTGATCAACATCGCTCATCCTGAATTTCGAGATAATTTGATGCGGCAGGCTGGCGAACTCCACTACATCTGATCCGCACATTCATCAGTTAAAATATCCTTCAAGCCGCAAATCGCGGAGTCTGCCATTCCCAATACCGCCTCACGCTGTCCTGGAATTCCTGGACCCCTATGCGGTATTCGAAATGGCTATCGTATTTCCGGAGAGGGCGCATGCACAGACGGACGAAAATTGTTGTTACATTGGGTCCAGCCAGCGAAGATCGCCATACGATGGAAAGGCTGATTGAGGCTGGGGCTAATGTTGTTCGATTTAATTTCTCCCATGGAAGCCATGAGGAACATGCAGCGCGGCTGAAACTACTGAGAGAGGTATCTCGAGACCTGGAGAGACCGGTAACTGCCGTGCAGGATCTGCAGGGACCCAAGATTCGAACAGGCGAGCTGGTCGACGATTCTGTTTTCCTTGAGCAGGGTCAGACGCTGACCTTAACGACCGAACCGATTGCCGGAGATGAGAAAAGGATATCGGTCGACTTCCCCGATCTACCCAGCAGCGTCCAGCCTGGAGGCCGTATCCTCCTTGATGATGGTAATCTCGAATTAGTGGTTGTATCCGTGGAGGAAACCGAAATTAAGACCAAAGTGGTCCTGGGAGGAGAATTAAGGCCCCACAAGGGCGTCAATATCCCCGGAGCAAAGCTCAATATCCCATCGTTTACCGATAAAGATGAACGCGATCTCTCTTTTGGTCTAGAAATCGAGATGGATGCCGTGGCCATGTCTTTCATCCGCACCCCAGACGACGTGATCAGAGTACGCCAAACGATTGAACGCCTGAAGCCGGATAAGAAGAGCACCCCAATTATCGCCAAATTGGAACGACCAGAGGCATTAGATAACCTGCAAGAGATCATTAAGGTCGCCGACGGCGTAATGGTGGCCCGCGGAGATCTCGGGGTGGAATTGTCACCTGAGATCGTGCCTATCGCCCAGAAGCAGATTATCGAGACAGCCAATCGATTTGCAAAGGTGGTAATAACTGCCACTCAAATGTTAGATTCCATGGTGAACAACCCCAGACCCACCCGGGCCGAAGCCACGGATGTTGCCAATGCGATTTTTGATGGCAGTGATGCGGTGATGCTTTCGGGAGAAACAGCCATTGGAAAGTATCCAATTCAAGCCGTAGAGATGATGGATGCCATCATCAGGCAAGCTGAGGACAAACTCACCCGGTGGGGTCACTGGGGCGGCCAGCTTGGAGAAACCGCCTCCGAACAGGTAGCGCTGGGTGGAATGACCCATATCGATTCGGTCTACATCACACAGGCCGCCCGCGACATCGCCGACGCACGGGATGTCGCCGCTATTGCCGTTTTTACGCAGACGGGCAGGACTGCTCACCTGATGGCAAAAGCCCGGCCGCGTGCTCCCATACTGGCTTTCACCCCTTCAGAGACCACCTACCGGCAGCTGCCCATGCTATGGGGCGTCTTTCCACACCTGGTGCCGTTCTCCAACACCCTGGAAGCAATGCTGGAAGTCGTCGAGAAAACCATGGTCGCCGAAACTCCTATTCAGCCGGGACACCAAGTCGTGCTCATCTCTGGTTTTCCGGTTGGCGCAATGCGTCCGCCGAATATCGTGCTGCTACACACTATCGGTGAAGACAAAAAATAGCCATGCTTTACTTCCTCATTGCCATCGCCCTGCTTTTTGACTTTCTAAATGGGTTCCACGATTCATCAAATATTGTCGCTACAGTGATTTCCTCTCGGGCTTTGCGTCCAAGAACAGCGCTGTACATGACCGCTATTGCCGAATTTATCGCCCCCTTTATTTTTGGGGTTGCGGTGGCGAATACCGTCGGCAAAGACTTAATCGATCCTTCCGCCATAAGCCCCAATGTTGTCATTGCCGCTATTCTGGCAGCGATTATCTGGAACCTTTTTACCTGGTTTATTGGTATTCCCTCATCTTCTTCCCATGCTTTAGTCGGAGGTCTGCTGGGCTCGGCCATTTTGCTGAGAGGCTGGGAAGTAGTTCAAATGGGTGGGTTGTTGAAGATCCTGTTAGCGCTATTCATTTCCCCTCCTCTCGGGTTGCTGGTGAGCTACATCATCATGATCCTCACCCTCAGGTCTTTTCAAAATGCTACTCCGCGGATCAACGTCTTCTTCAAAAGACTCCAGATCCTTACGTCACTTGGCCTGGCGCTTTCCCATGGGACCAATGATTCGCAGAAGACCATGGGGATCATCACCCTGGGTCTGGTTGCCGCCGGTTACCAGGCAACTTTTCACGTTCCCCTGTGGGTTATCGCCGCCAGCGCGGGCGCCATCGCTCTCGGGGCCGCCACGGGCGGCTGGCGTTTGATCCATACCCTCGGCGCCAGGATCTATAAGATTCGACCAGTGCATGCCTTTACTTCTCAAGCCGCTTCCGCCGCCGTAATATTGAGCGCGGCGCTACTGGGTGGACCCGTCAGCACAACCCAGGTAGTTAGCTCAGCAATCATGGGCGCCGGAGCCGCGGAGAGAATGTCCAAGGTTCGTTGGATGGTTGCCAGGGAAATGGTTTACACCTGGTTGTTCACGATTCCGTCCACTGCCCTGGGTTCCGCCCTGATTTTTCTTGTCGTGCAGTCGGTATGAAATAAACATATGCCAGTGGAGATCGCCTTTTTACCAGGGCAAACCAGTGAATCACCGGCCCTGCTGGCCCGATATCTTCCTCCAGTGCCCGCCGGTCCAGCCATTTGGTGGCTGCAGGATAACATATCCCCAGCCGGTTGGGTCCTTGATCCCTTTGGCGCTTCCCCGCATATGCCGGTTCAAATTGGCCGCGCCGGATATCGCATCCTGGTGACCGCTAACAATCCCATCGCCCGCTTCTTAATTGAATTTGCCGCCAATCCACCTCCCGAGCATGAACTGAGGAATGCCCTGGCGTACCTTGCCGCAGCCCGCAAAGGTGAAGAGCGCCTGGAACCTCATATTAAGGACCTCTACGCTACCCTATGCGTTCAGTGCGGGCGGGTGGTCAGCGCCGATGCGTTCCTTTGGGAGCGTGAGGCTGCCACCCCTTACGCCAAGATCTATCATTGCCCGTATTGTGGCGATAGCGGGGAAAGACCGGTTACGCCGGAAGATGAAGCTCGGGCGCAAAAATTCTCCTCGGGAGGCTTGCACCGCGCCAGGGCGTTAGAAAGAGTTGCCTCGGCGAACGATCCGGACCGGTCGCACGCCGAAGAAGCCCTGTCCACTTACCTGCCCAGGGCTGTCTATGCGCTTTTTACGCTGATCAACAAGGTTGAATCGTTTGATACGGATCATGCGTCTGACGCATCGCCTACCCGGCAATTAAAACGCAACTTAGATGCCCTCCTCCTTAGTGCATTTGATAGAGCGAATACACTGTGGTCGTATCCAACAGCTCGGGAACGCCCAAAACAGCTGACCGTACCGCCGCGATTCCGAGAAATAAACATCTGGATGGCGCTCGAAGATGCCGTCACGCAGCTCTCGGATTCGTCACCGCCAATAAGCCTGACTATCTGGCCCGAACTACCTGACGAAGAGGGTGGCGTGTGCATTTATGAAGGACGACTTAAAGACTTGAGAGAGAATTTTCAATCTGGTGAGAACTCGAGAATTTCTTTCGATGCCGTGGTGGCTGCCTTTCCCCGGCACAATCAAGCCTACTGGACATTATCAGCCCTTTGGGCTGGCTGGTTGTGGGGACGAGATGCCCTGGGTCCTTTTAAAAGTGTTCTGAGACGGAGGCGTTACGACTGGTCTTGGGATACGGCCGCTTTCCACTCAGCTCTTCTGCATCTGGTTGGCCTCTCCAACGCAGCCACGCCGTTTTTTGGCCTGGTTGGAGAAGCAGAGCCGGGTTTCCTCTCAGCGGTCTTGATCGCGGCGGAGCTGGCAGGCCTGGATTTGAAAGGCGTAGCGCTCAGAGCAGAGAGCAGTCAGGCACAGATCCTCTGGCGCCGGCCGCCATCGGCGACTCGACACGGTTCCGCATCTCACACGAAAAGTAACGTCCCCAGGGACGACAGCATAGACTCTGTCGGAGCCAGCGAATCAAATATCGCAGATGTGACTTCCTCGGCGGCTCAGAATTACCTAATTGCGCGGGCCGAGCCAACGGTATATCCAAATCTACATTCGGCTGGCTTAATTGAACTAATTCGAACACACGCACTGGCTGAGCTCGATATCTCCCCCGCTGACGTTTACAGCAGGTCGCTGGAAGCCTTCGGCAAAGCTTTTAGCTTTAGAAGAGGCTTTCTGCGCTATGGCGGCAGCGAAAAGTCTTTAGAAGTCGGTCAATGGTGGCTGCAGGAGAAACCCGAGATCCACATTTCCAATAAACCGCTGGCAGATCGGGTTGAGGCATTCATTTCACGGTTCCTGCTGGATCGTCCTGGCGTAAGCCTGGCGGAAGTCGACATTCCAGTTTGCCAATCCTTTCGAGGGCTTTTTACACCGGATATTGAATTGGTAGCCGAATGTTTAAGTTCATACGGAGAGATGAATCCGGAAACCGGGACGTGGCAGCCACGCTTCGAAGATGCCCCGGATATCCGTCAGCAGGATCTGATGAATATGCGTGCTGCACTGGACAAAATTGGCCAACAACTGAGTTACATCGTCCTGGGTGATAATCCGGTCCTATGGTCGGAACCGGATGATGGCAAAATAGCATACGTATTCTATCTTACGGATTCGGCAATATTCGGAGAATTCATATTTGGAAACCCTTATCCCCCCGATAGATCTCTCATCGTCTATCCCGGCGGCAGGTCCAATCTTTTGGCGTATAAGATGCGCCATGATGCACGACTAAAACAGGCATTCGACCGCGGCTGGCGACTCATAAAATACCGGTTGCTCAGACGTCTGGCCGAAGATCCTCTGATCAGCCGGGAAAACCTGGATGAGCGCTTTTCTCTCGACCCTGTAATGTACGACGCACCTCAGATGCGCCTGCTTTGAAAACAGCGCCAATTGTGTTTCAAGGAGAAGTCGCGGAAGGCTGCGGCGTCCAGAGGATATCGATCGGTGTGGGTGAAATGGTCGGCGTGGAGGTTGGCGTGAGGGTTGGCGCCGGGGTTAGCGATGGTGTGGGCGTTCTGGTGGGAGGCGAGGTGGGCGTCGGCGTGTCCGTAGGCGTCGGCGTATCGGTGGGAGTCGCAGTTGGTGTTGGCGTGGGTGTCGGCGTCGGCACCTGCAAATTTAACCGGATCTTCATTTCGGCATAAGTGTCTTGCGTACTGGCAAGATAGAGTCTCATAGTGATCATGCCGGCCGGCAGCTCCCGCAGGTCCCACTCATACAGTTTGCTCGCATCTCCGATCTGGGACGTCTCCCTTGTAAGCCGCTCCCACTGTACCGGGTCTCCACCCAGCCCATATTGCAGTTCGTAATAATCGAAATCACCTGTCGCACCGGCCCGGCCGAAAATTTCCAACGGGCTGGTGTGGATGGTGTCCCCGTCACGGGGAGCTGTGAAGACCAATAACGGGCGCGGATCGTCTGATTTACACTCGCGAGAAGGTGTGAAGAAGATCGGGTCAGAAAAACCCGCCTCTTCCGCCCATTGTTCACCGCTCGAATCGTTTCGAAGCCACTTTCTGGCCCACTGGTCGGAGACGTTCATGGTTAATTTCTCGTCGGGAAACTCATCGCAAACCGGAGAGGCGATCAACCCGGTCCATGTATCGATTTCTACTCTCTTCCACAAATCTTCGCTCTTTGGCTGGGGAGGTTGGTCTGCGGCGAAGTATTCACTCCGTTGGTTTGGGCACCACTGCGATGGCTCAGTCCCAGAAATTGTGCAAGTCACCCTCTCAGTGACCCCCGCCGGACGGATGAAAGTCGCCGGATTTCCACCAGTGAGCTGCTGGATGGCAACCTGCATAAATTCGGCCCAAATCGGGGCTGCTCCGGTAAGCCCAGAGGTGTTTTTCATCGGGCTGAAATCGGCATTCCCTACCCAGACTCCTACGGCGATATCAGGCGTATACCCAACCGTCCAGTTATCCCGGAAGTCATTGGTGGTACCGGTCTTCGAAGCTGCTTGAAAAGGCAAATTCAACACGGAATCAGACCCAAAAGCGGGGGTGCGGGCCTGATTATCGGATATGATTGAAGAAATCAGAAAGGCGTGCTCTGGGCGTACCACGAGTTCACCGGAAGGGGGATTGTAACTATAAACGAGATTGCCGTTGTGATCTAAAATCCGGGTGATAGCAACCGGAGGGACCCGCCGTCCGCCATTCGCAAATACTGCAAATGCACCCGTCACCTCCAAGAGAGGCACTTCTCCTCCACCCAGAGTGAGCGAGAGACCGTAATCGTTTCGATTCAACGTAGTGATGCCCATCCGCCGCGCCAATGCAATTAATCCCTCTTCTGGAGAAGTGGAGGGATCGTCATAAATTCCAACAAACTGGAGAGTCTTCACTGCCGGGACATTATAAGAACTTGCTAGAGCCGAACGCACGGTTACAGGTCCGTGAAAACGCTCGTCGTAGTTTACCGGTTTGTAGGGCGGACGGTTGTCGTTGGGATCGCCAGAAGGCGGAAACTCTGAAGGTACGTCCCAGATCAAGGTTGAGGGAGTCCAGCCCTGCTCAAACGCCGCTAAATAG
>DATCIL010000103.1:0-3180 GCA_036507795.1 Anaerolineales bacterium
GTGATGCGCGATGGTCAGTTGGTCGGTGTCGCGCCAACGGCCGGCCTCACTACCGAGCAGGTGGTGAAAATGATGGTTGGGCGTGAGCTCCGGGAATTTTATCCGCGAACGGGAGAAGATGGCGGCGAAGTGCTCTTGCGCGCCCGGGGATTGCGCCGCGGGAAGCGTCTGAACGGCGTCGATCTTGACCTTCACCGCGGCGAGATTCTGGGTGTGGCGGGTTTGGTGGGGTCGGGGCGCACGGATCTGGCCAGGGCATTGTTTGGCGCCGATTCGCTGGAAGAAGGCGAAATCTGGCTGGATGGCCGAAAAGTTGCCATAAACGCACCCCGGGATGCCATCCGCTCGGGAATTGGTTTTGTCCCCGAAGACCGCAAGTCTCAAGGGATTTTTCTCGGGCAGAGTCTGCGCACCAACGTTTCTGTATCATCTCTGGACAGGTTTTCAAAATTGGGGATCCTCAACCACCGGGGGATCGCTCGTCTGGCCAAAAAGATTGTTGAGAATCTGGATTTGCATACCACGGGTATAGACCAGCGCGCTGGCAACCTGTCGGGCGGTAACCAGCAGAAGACGGTCATTGCTCGCTGGCTGTCCATAAATCCTCGGGTGCTGATCCTCGACGAGCCCACCCGGGGCGTGGATGTGGGTGCCAAGGCCGAGATCTATGCCTTAATGAGCGATTTAGCCAGGCAAGGTGTGGGAATCCTGATGATTTCTTCTGAGCTGCCCGAGGTATTAGGTGTGAGCGATCGAATTCTGGTGATGCGGGAGGGCAGAATCGTCGCCGAGTTTGATCGTGAACGAGCCAGCCAGGATGCTATTATGAAAGCGGCTACCGGGCAGGACAATATTGAGCGTTCGCCTGAAGCGACGTCGGTTTGAGCATTTAAGGGTTGATTATTCTAATGAGCTCGATTGGGCTATTTTCGCTGAGAAATCTGCTTGAATTCTTCCGCCGGGGAAGTGTCTTTTTTATTCTTTTGATAATTGTAGCGCTGTTATCGCTGCTCTCAGAGCGATTCCTGACCATAAATAACATCTTGACGGTAGCCCTGCAAACTTCCATCATCGCTCTCGCCGGTATTGGCATGACTTTTACCATTATTACCGGGGGTATCGACCTGTCGGTGGGATCGGTGGCGGCGCTGTGCGGGGCATTGGCGGCCGGTTTGGCGGTTCACAACCAGATTGGCACTTACCCGGCCATCGCCGTAGCTCTGCTGGCGGGAGCGTTCGTGGGTGCGATTAACGGGGCGCTGATCGTGTGGGGGCGCATCCCTCCTTTTGTGGCTACCCTGGCGATGTTGGCGGCCGCCCGCGGTCTCACGCTGGTCTATACCCAGGGAAGACCAATTGCTGGACTGGATGAACGCTTTGTCTTTTGGGGTACCGGGGAGCTCCTCGGTATTCCCATACCGGTGATCGTTCTTGTGGTCGTCGCCATCCTGGCGTATTTATTGCTGAGCAAGACGGCCTTTGGCTTGCACGTTTATGCAGTAGGTGGCGGCGAGGAGACCGCCCGGTTAGCGGGGATTAAGATCAATCGGGTCAAGCTGGGCGTTTACGTAATCAGCGGGCTGTGCGCCGGCCTGGCCGGAGTGATCTTAACTGCGCGCTTGTGGTCGGCCCAGCCCAACAGTGGCGTGCTCCTGGAGCTGGATGCCATTGCCGCAGCTGTCCTGGGGGGCACGAGCCTGGCAGGTGGCACCGGCGGCATTGGCGGCACCATCGCCGGCGCCTTCATTATCGGCGCGCTTTCCAATGGCCTTAATCTGCTCGAGATCCCTTCCTACAACCAGCAGGTGGTAAAAGGTTTGGTCTTCATCAGCGCCGTACTGCTGGACTATTTCCTCAAACGCCGCTGGAAAAAAACCATCCCAATCGGGACCGGGTAAGAAGCAGGACCACTCTTCACAACTCGTTCTCTCCTCCCCAAGCATTACGAAATACGAATTACGCAATAGGCCTTTTGCAATGCAAGTCCCACGTGAAACTTTTCTCACTCAAAACTGCCTCAGCACCTGCCTCGGCGACCACAAAATCCCTCCGACCACCTGCCAGTAGTTCTCCAGAACTTCCACCTCCTCCAGCCACTTCACCCAAAACCAGCCCCGTCGATCCGGCACCACCGCCCTTAGTGGGAAGCCGTGCCTCGGCGCCAACACCTCGCCGCTGACGTGAGTCGCCAGCAGGATCTTGCGCGCCTCGCCCAGCGGGTAAGAATGGTTGTAACCGGTGACCGAGACCAGCTTCACTCCCGCCGCATTCTCCTTCATGCCGGCTTCTTGCAGCAAGTCCGTCAATTGGACTCCCGCCCAATCCTGCAGGCTGTACCATCCGCTGGTGCAGTCGATTACCTGGGTCGTTGTTTCGCGTCTTCTCGCCAGGATGTCTCCATAGGTCAAGGTGATGGGTTTCTCCACCGCCCCGGTCACTGCCAGCCGCCACTGCTCGGCGTCCAGATCTACGGTTGCCTCGCCAGTAAGTGGGAAGTCGTTGCCCGTGAAGAGCCCGAAGCCGCGTGACCCGGTGAAGCGCCGCGGGCTTTCCTGAGTAGCCTGCGCCTGCGCCAGCCGGGTTGTCAGCCAGCCGCCCGCTATGCCGGCCACAGCGATCCCGATTAACTTTAGAAAATCGCGCCGTGATACGAAGTCCTCTTTCCTTGGATTTGGCCAGCGCCGCCAGGCGTGAAGGGCCAGAAAGGGGATCAGCGCCAGACCCAGAATCCAGTGCCAGGCTACGATGGTCTGTAAGAACAGGCTCTGGTACGGCCCGATCCGCCACATCCACATCACGCCCAGGATGATCACCAGCGCGACCAGGTGGGCGAACACCAGGGAGATCCAAAGTACCGCGCTGCGGTCGAAGTTCTTCTCCATGCCGCGCTGTAGAGAGCGGTAGATTGTGATCCCCTTCCAGGGCAGCAGGACGATCAGGCTGAATCCGGTCATGCGGTGCAGGTCGAAGACCCACGGCTGCCACGTGCCGTATAGCATGACTATGCCCGATATCCCCAGGATGACCAGCAGCGCCAGCAGAAGAGTGTTGACGAAGCGGTCCATTCGGGTGAGTTCACCAACCGCCATGCCTACACCTCGTCTTCATGGGTCTCCTCTGTACCATATACTCCGATCAAATACCTAAAAACCAGCCTTCCGCCAAAGTAGCCTCCCGCCA
>DATCIL010000104.1:0-2981 GCA_036507795.1 Anaerolineales bacterium
ATCAAAAGCTTCGTGCTGTCGATGATCGAAGCTGCTGGCGAAGTTAGCGGCTGGAAGATTAGCAGCCGCGAGATTGGGGAAATTCTGGCGCTGGGAAAGCAAATGCTAAGTGCTGAGGTGCATGTCGTCGAAAATGTAGAAAAAACATTGGCTGAGTTAGCAAAAGATTATCCGTTGATGCTGATAACCAAAGGCGACCTATTTGAACAAGAGCGGAAAGTGGCACGCTCTGGATTGGGAAAATATTTTCGCCATATTCAAATCGTTGGAGAGAAAACCAGGCAGACGTATCAAGTATTATTAGAAAGTTACGCTGTCAGACCCGAGAGCTTTTTGATGGTAGGGAATTCTCTCCGATCAGACATCTTACCCGTTCTGGAGATTGGTGCTCAGGCCGTTTACGTACCTTATGAAAACACCTGGGCTCACGAGAATAATGTGGGCGATGGGCTACAAAAATACCGGTATTTCGAAATTAATCGCCTGGAAGAATTACCTGATCTTGTTAAAAGCCTGGATTTCGCCGGTCATCAGTTTATCGTTCATCCTCGGCCGCCGGAATAGTGAAGTGAAAAGTTGTCCCATTCCCGATCCAGCTCTCAAACCAAATGCTGCCCCCCTGCATTTCAACTAAATTCTTGGTGATGCTCAGACCCAAACCAGTTCCGGTAACCTCTCTGACGTTGGGGTCCTCGGAACGGAAAAACTGCTGGAAAATCTTCCGTTGATCATCTGATCCGATGCCAATGCCAGTATCCTGGACGGAAACGTGGATAAGCCGCGAAGCGCCTGGCTCCTGCTCCTGACCTGGCAGCAGGTTGGCGCCAACCGTAATCCTGCCTCCTTGAGGCGTATATTTGAATGCATTGCTCACCAGGTTCATCATGATCTGCGCCAGGCGAACGTGATCCCCCCATACCGGAGGTAAATTTTCGGGCGCATTGAAGATTAAGGTCTGCCCCTTCTCCTCGATCTGTTTATGGAGGGATCTTTTTACCTCCTCGATCACTTCGGACAGATCGATCCTGCTAAATTTCAGCCGAAGTTGACCGGCTTCGATCCTGGATAGATCTTGAAGGTCCGAGACCAGAGTCCCCATCCTTTCAGCGTTTGAGCGAATGGTAGCCAAAAAATGGGCCTGGGGATCGCTGATGGGTCCGACCGCCCCGGCTACCAATAAATCCGAATAGCCTTTGATAGATGTTAGCGGATTTTTGAGCTCGTGCGCAGCGGCCGAGACAAACTGGCTTTTTGCCAGGCTGGCGTACTGTATTGCGGTGTATAGCTGGGCGTTGGAAATGGCAATCGCTGCATGATCACTCAAGCGCGAGAGAAACGCCAGGACATCATCCGGGCAGCCTTCATCGGAAACACTCTCCAGATAAAGGAGAGCAATGGTCTTGGTTTCGCGGCGGATGGGAACAATAATTTGGGCGCGAGCATCCGATAATAGCCTGAAATCTTGGTCTCCAGGAATCTGTTTGCAGGATAGTAACCCCCTCTCTATCGATTCTCGGAATATTGGCGAATCTGAGGGCAGGAGCGAATCTGGAAATGCCTCGATATCGCCATGATTGCTCTGTTTAGCCATCACGCGGATGCCCTCCGGCGTAACTTCCCCCACCAGGCCCGCCTCGGTTCTGGATTGTCGCAAAGCCCATTCCAGGGTAATTCGCATGGCCCGGTCCACCTCCAGGCCGGCGTTCAGATCCCGGTCAATCTGCTGCATCACCGAAAGCTCTTCGACACGCGCTGCCAGCGCCTTATCCGTCAACGTATAAAGGCGGGCGTTCTCCAGGGCAACAATGGCCTGTGCGGCAAATGCGCTAAGCAGCTCCTGGTCTTTTCGGTTGAACGGAGAACGATCCTTTTTGTTAAGCACCTCCAAGACGCCGATTACCTGGTCCTTCACCTTCATTGGGACCACTAACAAGTCCTCAGTAGAAAAGCCGGTATCCTTATCCGTGTCAAACCAGTCCCTGCTCCGGCGGACATCATTCTGAATGATGGCCTGGCCCGTAGTAACCGCCTTTCCCACCAACCCGGCGCCGGCGGGCACGCGCTGTCCAACCAATTCCTTCCCAACCGGGCCGATGGCGACCTCAAAAACCGATTCTCCGGTGTTCTCATCAACCATCAACAAGCTGCCAGCTTCACACTCCAGGATATCCACGGCACTCTGCATGATTTCCTGCAGCAACGTATCCAAATCCAACGTGGAGGTAATCCTGCGAGCGATTTCATTGAGAGTGCGCATCTGGCGCTCGCTCGTTTCGGTTTCCGCGAGTAAGCGCGCTTTAATGATCGCGCCGGCAGCCAGGTCGGCAATCGCGTGGAGCAGATCAACTTGCTCCTCGGTGAAAACTGCGGTAGGATCCCGGCTTCCGACACTGACCGCACCGATCGTATCCGCTCCCGCATTGAGCGGAACACCCATCCAGGCGAACAAACCCCGGGTTTCCGGGACCAGACTCCGGCTGCGACATTCCAGTTCGTAGTCGGAGGCAACGATCGCCCGCCCGCTTTTCACAATTTCTGATTCTAGAGTCTGTCCTTCTGGGATTGGTCGATTCTCACGTTCGGTCAGGCGTTCGTCGTTGTCCAGGTAAAAAGCATGATATAGGTTTTCCCCGGAAGTATCCAACAAGGTGATGCGAAAATCTTGCATGGGGACGAGCCGGTTGGTTTGTGCATAAAACAATTCCAACAGATCGTCAAAAGCCAGCGTGATATTAATTCCCTGGGCGATCCGGGTCAGGATATTCATCTCATGCACGCGTCGTTTAAGATCAGCAACGACCTGTGCTCGCTCTACCGCTACCGCAGCCTGATCCGCAAAAGATTCTAAGAAGGCTAAGCTATCATTCGAATAAGGTTCGCCGGACCGCCGAGGTCCAAGAGCCAACCAACCCACCAATCGCTGTTGACCAGGCAGAGGCACGAAAAGGTGTGAATTCAGAATAGCGATTCGAGCGCGTTCC
>DATCIL010000105.1:0-4149 GCA_036507795.1 Anaerolineales bacterium
GATTTCATTCTAAACAAAGTTGTCCCGAAAGACGGCGATCTGCCCGCAGTGCTCACGTTTGTGTCCATAGTAGGTGTAAACGATAAAATCCTCCAGGTCGTATTCCTGACCATACCAGGGGAGGATGCCTTCTTGCTCCCAGATTTCTGGCGTAATTTGTTCAGCGGCGGCCCAAACCTCTTGATGGGCTGCCTTGTACTCGTCGAGCACCTCGTCCATGGTCATCTCTTTGCGTAAATCGACCTGCGGGTCGTTGAACTCTTCCTGACCTTGCAGGTATTGGTCGAGGACAGGCGTGGGACCTGGGTCGAGCAGGTTGTTGAGCACGTCGACCAGGACCAGCTCAAAGGAGGCCAGGTGAGCGACCAGATCTTTTACCGACCAGTAGCCGCATGCACCGGTCGTGTACACCTCCCCCTTTGTAAAAGCATTAACGGTGTTTAAGACAGTCAGGTGACCATATTTAAGGATATCGGTTGGATTCATTTTTTGTGCTCCTGAAGATCTCGTCAGTTTCTGGTGCAAACCTGGTTTACAGAGAACCTTGCGAAGGTTTTTCGCCCAGCCTGGGCAAAATTATAAACGAAATCCCCAAAAAATTTTGACTATTATTATCTAAATTTCAGGCATGTGTGACGCTGCAACTTTCGACCTGATCAGATCACGGTAATCGTGGTAGCCCGGTATAGCCACTCCATCAATTGTTCTTTGGTCGGCGGCGAACAGATCCAGAGCTGCTCACCATCGATGACCAGGTAAGGGCTGGCATCGGCTGGGGAATCCGGGTCACTGCTTGGTTTGCGGCTGATAAACTCGACGCTGGCATCGCGAATACCCATTTCGTGCAAAGTTTCTTCTAACAGCTTTTCGATTTTTCCACAACCCGCGCACCCTGTTTTTAACACGTGGATGTCTACCATCGGGAGCTCCTTTTTTGAATCACCCAGAATCGTTTCTTTTTAAAGGTAAACCAATTTGAAGCTCATGGATAGTGATAATTGTCACAGAAGTATAGTTATTTCCTGTTAATCCTTTTGGGTCTTCCAGGCGGATACCGCCAGCGGTTTTCAAGAACGTTTTCTCAGTAGGGAAATTCCCCAGCGCGGCTGCGGGAAATCCCCTATTGATCCCCTTTAGCCGCTTCTTTAGAATCGAAAAGGAGTTTTCGATTTAAAAGGTATTCAAGCATCAGGAGGAATAACGATATGGCAGAAAAACAGTGGGACGGCGTGAAAAGCACTGCTGCGATCGCCGGACACCCCATTCATCCGATATTGATTCCGTTTCCGATCGCTTTTTTGGTCGGTGCGTTTCTAGCGGATATCGCCTACTGGGTTACCCAGGATGCCTTTTGGGCGCGGGCATCCCTTTGGCTGGTGGCCGCGGGAGTGGTTTCTGGCGCCGTGGCTGCCATTTTTGGCCTGACCGACTTCCTGACGATCCGGCGCGCTCGGGAACACGTTGCGGGCTGGATCCATTTCCTGGGCAACGCTTTTGCCATCAGCCTAGGATTGATTAGCTGGATACTGCGCATGGGGGACCCGACCCAAGCCGTCCTGCCCTGGGGGATCCTCTTCACGGCAGCTATCTCGCTCATCCTTGTCATCACTGGGTGGTACGGCGGAGAACTGGCGTACCGGTATGGGATCGGTTTTGTTGGGCATGGTCGCGAACAGAACCGCACGGGTTCTTCAACGTAAGGAAATGGAAGAGCTTGAAGAAGAGCGCGAAAAGGAAGGCGAGTACGCTTGGTCAAATTATCCGCTGGACATGGTCCTGGGTCTGTTCCAGTTGCTGCCGGAAACCACAATATTCTGCTCCAGCAAATTTCTCTTAACTGGCGGCGCGGGCGCCTGCCCCAAAGACCGCGCCCCAAGGACCATCCTTTTTGCGCTCTGCCACCAGCCGTGGGTTTTGCCCTTGGCCGGGACGCCAACCAGCAGAGCGTCACGCTGCAGCTGCCCTCTGACTTCCCCCCGATTACTCCATTAGCGCCAGGCATAAATAACATTCAAGTATTCAGATATAATGGATGAACTTATCTTTAATTCAGTTGCCTATTTAACTAAAGATGAATAGAGCTACTCAATACCCCTCGTCACATAGCGACCGGCTGGCCCTGCTGTACCGTCTTTCGCAGACGTTTAACTCATCTCTGGACCTGGATGAGGTCTTGAACCGGGTCATGGACGAAGTTATCGCGGTTACGAAAGCCGAACGCGGCTTCGTCATGCTGGTTGAGGAACCAAAAGAGCTGGTTTTCCACGCGGCGCGCGGCATGGAGCATACAACGATACAAGATCCCGGCTTCCAGGTATCCCGCGGGATCGTGGATAGGGTCGCGCGAGAAGGCCAGCCAATGTTGACCAGCGATGCGCAAAGCGATAGCGAATTAAGCCTGCGACAGAGCGTGATTAATCTGAAGCTCCGCTCTGTCCTTTGCGTTCCTTTGTTGGTTAAAGGAAAGACCATCGGGGTAATCTACGTGGATAATCGCTTGCAAGCAGGGATATTCATGCAGGACGACCTGGATCTGCTGAACGCTATCGCCGCCAGCGCCGCTATCGCTATCGAGAATGCCCGCCTGTATCAATTAGCAGTTGAAAAAGGGCGTATGGAGCAAGAGCTGCAGATGGCATACAAGATCCAGGCGGGATTGCTGCCGGAATCGATGCCGGAGCTCTCCGGCTGGGAGTTTGCCGCCAGCTGGAAGCCGGCCAGACAGGTGGCTGGCGACTATTACGATTTCATCCCCTTGGAAGCGGGTAAACTGGGATTGGTGATCGCCGACGTTACCGATAAAGGCATGCCAGCGGCTTTGTTCATGGCTTTTACGCGCAGTATTATTCGCGCCAGCCTCGATCAGAACGATCAACCGGTGGATGCTATCCGGCAGGCTAACCGGCTGATTTGCCGGGAGTCATCTTATGGATTTTTCGTGACGTTATTCTATCTGCAATTCCAACCGGATTCCAGCGAGGTGACCTATGTGAGCGCTGGGCATAACCCGCAGTTATGGTACCTGGAACCTTCAGGGCGCGATCTTGATCCTGAAACTGGACCGGTGCTCCAGTTGGGTTATTCCGGCATGCCCCTGGGCATTGAAGAGGAGGCGCAATTCGAGCAGCGTCGCTTAAACTGCGCTCCGGGGGATTGCTTGCTATTGTTTACCGACGGCGTGACTGATGCCATCAACGATATGGGAGAACGTTTTTCCCTATCTAAATTACAGCGCTTCGGTCAAGAGAACTATCAAGCGGCGGCTCAGAATATTATCGGAGCGCTTGAAAACGAGTTATTGGATTTCGCCGGTCAAACTCCCCAATTTGATGACATCACCATTGTGGTCGCGAAAAGAAAATGAGCGTTGAACAGATATCGGAACGCTATCATCTGGATACCGAGCTCGGGCGAGGTGGGATGGGGATCGTCTATCGGGCCCGTGACAGGCTGCTGGACCGCCATCAGGCTAAAGATTGCGCGATTAGCCTAAACGAGGTCGAGCAGGTCCTGGCCATCGAAGAAGCGATTGGGGGTGTGCAGGCCGAGCGCGGCCATTCAATCCTGGCAGCGGAAGCTTACGAGCGAGCGTTAAACCTGGCTTCAACTGTAGAAAAAAAGGCGCAGCTGAAAAGCGAGATCGGAGCCGTTTATACATCCGTAGGAGACGAGCGAGGTTTGGAATACTTGCGCGCGGCGCTGAATGAATTGGATCCTCAGACGCAGCTTTATGAAATTGCCTGGTCTACGGCGATGATGGGGCGGAATTATCATTATCGCGGCCAATACGATCAGAGTCTTGAATACCTCGAACGGGCCCGTGAATTGGCGGAGCCAGGTGGCGATGCAGTCATTTTGTCGAATATCTTTGGCTATTTATCTGGCAGTTACCAGCACCTCGGTCGCTATGAAGACAGCAACGAGTGGGCCCGCAAAAATATCGAGTTAGGAAAGCAAAAGGATTTTCCTGCGGCGGTTGCATTGGGCCATGAATTTCTCTCGGAAAACGCATGGGTCCAAGGAAATTGGGAGAGCTCAATTTACCATGCTGAAATTAATCGCCAGTTGGGCGAGAAGATGGGCGCTCAATCGCGCATCGCCTGGTCAGGATTTGCCAAATTGGGTGCCTATCGGGGGAAAGGCGATCTA
>DATCIL010000106.1:0-1789 GCA_036507795.1 Anaerolineales bacterium
CCTGGTTTTAAAGAGCAGCCAGTAGACCAGCCAGGCTACCCCCAATGCGATGAAGAAGCCCAGATGGAAGCGAATAGGATCGGCAAAAAACCTGGGTAGCCGGGCGCTTTCCTGGATAAAAGGGCTGACGGGATTGAAAGATCCGGGTCTTTGGAGCGGTCCTCTTAATAAATATTCGTTCAGCCGGAAGGCGATGAAGTTTAACATAATAGTCGTGATGACCTCATGCGCGCCGGTTTCCGCTTTGAGGAGACCAGGGATAAAACCCCAGAGGGCGCCGCCCAGAGCTCCCGCCAGCAAAGCCAACGGGATATGGATGATGGCAGGCAGACCAGTAATGGCAAAACCAGCAAAAACTGCGGTGGTAGCGCCCATGAACAGCTGGCCTTCGGCGCCGATGTTAAAAAGGCCGGCGCGGAATCCCAAAGCCACCGCCAGTCCCGCATAAATGAAGGGGATGGACCGGGTCAGGCTGCCAAAAAATGGGTTCATGGCGCGGCGAATGGCAAGGTCATCCCCACTTTGGAAGGCCTGAATGATCCTGCTCGGATTGCCGATCGAGCCATGGAAAAGGGCCACGTATGCATCCCAGGCAGCCTGGGCGCCTACTTTGATGGCCAGGAAAGGCGACTCACCCCAGGCGCTGTAGACCTGCTCCGTGGTGAGGGCGACAAACACGCCACCGAGGAGCAAACCGGTGAAGACGGCCAAAATGGGAACGATCAGCGTCAGGCCAATGGTCTCTTCAATGAATATTTGGAAGGGATTTAATCTCTGTTTTTTAGGGCGTTCTTCGGGGGGCGTCTCAGCCATAGAATGGACTCGCTCGCTAAATTTCGCTCTTGTCTGGATTCTGCTCAGATTCCAGGCCGGCTCCATCAAAAGAAGGGGGAATTGGATTGGTTTCTAAAGCAGATGCTTTTTTCTCTTCGGCGGCCGGTTCTTCCTTGGAAGGTCCAACCCGACCATTCCTACGAATACCGGCTTCTTCAGGACTAACACCAGCCATCAGGAGCCCGACCTGTTCTTTGGTCACTTCGTCAGCGGACACAATATCCACAATCTTGCCCCGGTACATGACGGCAATCCGGTCAGAAAGCTGCATAATTTCATCCAGCTCGGTGGAGGCAAGCAATACGGCGATGCCGTCATCGCGCTTCTGAATTAACTGGCTGTGGATGTATTCAATTGATCCGACATCCAAACCGCGAGTTGGTTGGGAAGCGATCAGCAACTTAATCGGCCGAGACAATTCCCGAGCAACGATGACCTTCTGCTGGTTGCCGCCAGAGAGCGAGGATACCAGGGTATAAGGGCTGGGTGTGCGGATATCAAAATCATCAATGCGCTCCTCGGCTGTTTTTGTGATCGCGTCGCGCTGGAGCACCACGCCCTTGCTAAACGGCGGTTGGTAATAAGTATTAAGCACCAGATTGTCCGCTACAGGAAAGGTAAGAACCAGGCCATCTTTCTGGCGGTCTTCCGGAATATGCGCCGAACCGAGTTCGGTGATGCGGCGCGGGCTGGCGTGGGTGACGTCAATCCCGAGCAGATATACTTTGCCGCTATACGCAGGTCGCAACCCGGTCAAGGCCTCGATCAGCTCCGTTTGCCCATTGCCATGGACTCCGGCCAGGCCAAGGATTTCGCCAGCGCGCACCTGGAAAGAGACACCGTCCACGGCCATCTGCTGGCGATCGTCAAGCACCTGCAAGTCCTCAACTTCCAGGATCACATCTCTTGGCTGGGCAGGCTCTTTGTAAACCTCCAGATCCACTTCCCGGCCCAC
>DATCIL010000107.1:0-6049 GCA_036507795.1 Anaerolineales bacterium
TCGCCCTCGACTCCATGGCAGATTTCGCAGCGTTGCGCGTAAATCGCCTGGCCGAGTTCCAGCTGCTGTGCAGGAGAAGCGAGGATGTTAGCCGGGACGCCATTTCTTGGATAGCCGAGGTCTCCCGACCGAGGCAGTCGAACCGGCGCGGCAAGGACACCAATTCCTCGATCGCCGAGGTCTCCCGACCGAGGCAACTGAACAGGCGCGGCCGCCAACGTCATCGCCGCGGCAATAGCCATCACGATCACAATGACCGCCACCCCGATCACACTTGCCACCTTACTTCTTCTGCCTGTTTGCCCGATCACCTAATTACCTGATTCCTGATTACCTGGTTGCCTAATTGCCTGATTGCCTGATTGACTTATTGCCTAATCCCCTTCCCAACTACTCTCCAGCCGCCCGTGGCTGCTGATTGGTGGCATCGTATAAATACAGGATGACCTGCCAGATTTCGTCCTCAGTCAAAGTCCCTTCCCAGGCCGGCATGGCCGAGTTCCAGCCTTTCCCTTCGGGAGGCAGGCCCGGTCCTCCTGTGGCGATGCGCCAGAACAAGTACGACTCCTGCAGTTGAGCAATGGTGCCGGAGTCGGTGAAATCTGCCGGCCGGGGTTTCAGCGCACCGGCGAAGAGCCCATTGCTGTCCAGCGCGTCGCCGTGGCAGTACACGCACTGCCGGCCATAGATTTCTTTTCCTGCCGCCAGGGCCTCCGCATTGGGAGCGCCGTTCGCCTCCCGGAAGGGGTTGGTCCCCGTTCGCAAGTTGATCGTCTCACCACCAATCGTGATCGAACCCGGCGGGGCGGGGTGGATCGAGCGTAGTTCAGCTGGAGCAGCGAGTTGGGGGCGTACCTGTAAGTAGGCGCCCCACCCGGCCAGCAGCGGTAGCGCCGCCAGGATGACTGCCCGCACGGTCACAATGGATCGCCGCTCGCGCTCGCCGACCAGCACCCGCAAGGGGGCCTTGAACTCCTCCCACGCGGCCTCATTCGAGGAGACGAACAAAAGCATGACCAGCGCCACCGTCGGCATGTAAATCGTCCACAAAAGATGGGCAGGAACCGGAGCCGATCTTCCGGTCAATGCCTGCGAAAGGGCGGGTATGCCGAACTGAAAGAACAAATAGGCCAGCGCCAGAACCAGAATAAACTGGGTGAACTTGTGTTTCAAGCTGGAGGTGATCATTTGAGTTCGCCTAAATAGATCACCAGCGTTTCCAATTGAGCGGCGCTGAGTTTTTGACCAAAATCTTTGGGCATGATCCCTGCTGCGCACGGGCCGGACGCCAGATCTCCATATTCGTCTCTGGTGGGGCATTCTTCAGCCAGCACGGCGTCTGGATCGAGTATCGATTGGCGAATCGTTTCTGAGGTGAGCCGGGCGCCAACATCCGAAAGATCGGGCCCCACAACGCCCTCGGCGCCGATGGCCTGGATCGTATGGCATGCTACACATCCCGCACCGGCAAAAATCTCCTCGGCAGTCGTGCCGGCAACGCCGACGCTCCCACTTTCCGCTTCACCAGCCGACTCCTCCGCCGATAAACTGACGGTAATCTGCCCTCCCAGGCTTTGCAGGTAGGCGATCAGGGCGGTGACTTTAGCTGCACCGAGCGTTTGCAGCAGGGTTGGGGGCATGATGCAGTCGTACCCCTCGATGACATATGCGCAAGGATCGACGATGGATTCCCGCAGGTATTCTTCTGCCGGCATTCCGGGGATGCGCTCGCCTGCCGCGGCCCCGATCCCCGCCAGGTCGGGGGCACGCAGACCTTCCCGCCCCACGGCGTGGCAGACCAGGCAACCGGCCTCCGGGCTCTCCAGGACGGTTTGACCCAAGGCTGCCAGCTCGGTGCCGGAAAGCTCGCCGGAAATATCGAGCGCTTCGGGCGCCGGGGATTCCAGTTGTGGAATTAACGACGCGAAGCCAGCAATGCCAAAAATGATGATGACGATAAATGCCGAGACCTTGAGCGTGTTGATCATTACTCAGTGGCAGGGTAGGGAGTTGGGACTGCTTCGACCACCTTTTTCTCTTTTGTTTCGCCAAGATTTCCAAGCCAGAAGATAAACCCGATCAGCGCCAGGAACAGCAGCACACAAACGGAGATCACCCGCGCGGCGAAGGCCAGGGAGGGCGAGAAGGCCTCAACGGACGTGTCTTGGAGGACTTCGTAAATGTGCCAGTGCTGCCGGATGGCGTTACGGGCATAACCCATCAAGCCCATCAGCCAGGTAAATGTGACAGCCAGCAAGATAAGAATGTATTGTGAACGTACCGGCATTTTTCCCCACTGGATTGAGCCAATATTGGGAGCGCCCTGATACAGGTAAATATCGATGGCGGTCACGGATATGAGCGCCGTTAGCACCGCAAGCACCTGGTATACCGAGAAGCCGATACGGATCACAGCTTCGACGGAGTAACCATAGATGCCAAAAAAGATCACCACAAAAGCTGCCGAACCCAGGATGAGCCACTGCGCCAGCTTTCCGCGATTCCTGAAAGCCAGGACTGCCCCTCCAATGATCATTAGCCCATGAAGGGCAGTCAGCCCTACGCGCACCAGGCGGGATGGCTCGTTCAACCCCTCTCGCAAGACGTACGCGGCGGGCGACCCAGCCAATATGAGGCAGATGAGCACGACGATGCCCATGACCACGCGCGCCGATGAGCCATGCTCGCTGAAGGGAACCGGATCGCCCTTGCCAGATCTGCGATAGAGCAGGAAGCTGAGGAAAGTAGTCAGGATCATCAGGTTGACTGCCGTGTTTTTCGCCGACATGACACCCATAACCCCGAGCAAGGGATGAAATGCGCCGCCGATTTGCGCCTGCTCGTCAGGGGTGACGACGGGGTTGTGCGGGGTGGCCCATACGAGCACGCCAAGGGTCAGGACCGCCAGTAACCACTTGATGGCTCCGCGGTACCGCTCGCCGCCCTCAATGCGCTCCATGCCGATCCACAGGTAATAATTGGCCGAGAGGAAGATCACGGCGATGAGCATGGCCTGCAAAATCCACAGCCAGGAGAGAAAACCGCCCATCATGGTGACGCCCATCTGCTGGCTGAAAGCATAGATTTCCCGACCCAAGTAGTAACCGGCAAAGGGAAGCGGAATTAAGCCAATCACGGCGATGAAATTTCCTACATAACCCATCCAGTCGTAGTGCGCCCGCTCTTCGTCGTTGCGCGCGTTCAAGTAGCGCATGGCGGCATACATGCCGACCACTGCACCCCCAAAGGCGACGTTAGCGATAATCCGGTGAATGTTGATTGGCCACCAGGTGGCGTTGTTCACCGCCTGCCATAGGGTGCCGGTGAAGTTACCCAGCTCGTCATACAGTGCTCGCCCGCCAGATTCGGGGCTGATTGCGAAGGTAAGCCAGGCATTGGCTACGAACATCAGCGCCGTGCCGAACAGGTTGAGCATCAGCCCGAGACCCAGGTGCCAGGGCTTACCCTTTGGCGTGTTCAATCGGTCCCAGGAGTACCAGTACAGATACAGTGCGAATATCTCTCCAAAAAACAACAGAGGATACAGGATCATGGTCGGCAGAAATACGTCGGCCAGCCTGTTCATATAATTGGGATAAAGGGTGAAGAGTAGAAAAGTAAAGACGGCCCCGAATACCGCCGTCGTGGAAGATGCAACCAGGATCAACTTGGTGAATTCGCGGGCCAGGTCGTCATAGCGCTTCTCGCCGGATCGCACACCCACGTACTCGACAACCAGGGCAAACATGGGCACACCTAACATGAAAGCGGCAAACATCAGGTGGACCTGGCCGGCAATCCAGATCGCTACCCGGCTGCCAATGACGGGAAACTCACGATAGCCAGGCGGCCCGCCCTCCTGCGCAAAAGCGATTTCAGTTGTGACAACCAAACAGAGAAACACCATCACCACACTCATGATGATGGCTTTCCGGTTCGACAACAGTGTAGATTTTATGGGAGAACGAACTGGCACGATATCCTCTGAAGTTCGTATCTGCAATAAACCCGCAAATCTACTCAATACATTAGGCAGCAGACTGAAAAAACCAGCTGGCGTTGTCCTCCCACACTGGAAATTCCCTGGTACGTGCCGGTCGCACTCCACGAAGAACCCTGCAGAGCGGCGAATTAGGACAATTACGGTATATAATATATCAAATTCATAACAATGTCAAATTAATTCCTGATCTGAGGGTGCGTGTCAAATCTACTCTTCAGGGCTTTCCGACGGTAGGCTCTCGGTAATGCTCTCCCGCAAATCTATGATCGGTGTCGACCCACCGTTGCTGATAACCCACTTACTGTTCTGGCGCAGTTCCTGGGCGATCAGCACCTGAATGTATTGCTCTGCCAGGGCGCCTTTTCCTTCCAACTCCTGGAGGATCAGCCTCAACGCCTCTTGCTGCGCCTGGGACGTCAGGCTAATTCGCGTGGCTTCGGCTTCTGCCACCTTGGTGATCTGGTAGACCTCCGCATCAGTTTCCTTCTGCGCAGTATAGAATTCGCTGTCTGCCAATGTGCGTTGTTGAATAGCCTCCGCAGCCGCCTGCTCTTGTAGCTGCACAGCAACCATACGATCTTTGATTGCTGAGACTACCTCTGCTGGTGGTGAGGCGCTCTGCAGCTGCACCAGCACGAATTCAACCCCGTATTGCTCCTCTTTTCGCTGCAGGGCTACCAGCACGCGCTGGTTGATCTCGGACCGGCTGTGCATCACCGCGTCCATCTCGTGGGTATTAATCTCATCCCTCAGCGTGCCCTCCACGAAACCGGCAACAATGGGTGCGGGATCGAGCACCTCGAGTTGGTAGCGTACTGGGTCCACCACACGATACGTATACAACAGCGAGATATCCATGGTGACGTCGTCGGCGGTCATCGCCGCAAGTTGCTCAATCGTACCTGAGCGCTCGATCACGTCGACCCCGATGACAGTATCAACAAAAGGGATCTGAATATGCCATCCAGGCTCGTCAATGCCGACAAAACTCCCACCTCGCAGATGCAGACCCCTCTCGTAGGGGCGGATTTTGTAAATCGCAGCCCTGGCTAATGAAAAAAGAGCTCCCCCAGCAATCAGCAAAATCAAGAGCAGCACGGCATTTTTTCGAATTCTTTCTAAAAATCCGCGCGCGTACCGGTCCTTGATCGGCTCTGCCGAAGTGCTGGCATCGGGCTGGGTGTATTGTGACATGGCTCACCTCAACTCAGTTCTGGAAATTGATTACAGATTATATAGACGCAATTTTAAGAACCCCGGCCTATATGTCGTAGAATGACATATCGTGTATCGATATATTAGCAGATTATATAGTAAGAGTCAAGGGCCTCCGGACCGGCTAAAAAAGGTGTGTTTCATTTTTTTGCAAAAAAGGAATATATTCGGATGCTATAGATAAAAAAAACCCATCGCTTGCGCTTAGAGGGAACAGCCTATCCCTGACGGGCACCCACCAATAATGTGGCAGTATTCAGCTGCGCTTTGAGTCACCAGGATTTCTGAAATTCCTCAGGCAGAAAAACTTTCTGAAAACGCGGAAAACAACAACGAATTGACAATCGAAAGGCGCAGGAGCCTAGAATCTGGTTCTAAATTTTTGCATGATTTCTTAAAGGCTGAAGTGAGGTTAATTCACAGGGAAGCTCACTATAGATTTAGGGGAGTTAAACTTATAGGTTGAAACCAATCGTTTATAAATCACCGGTTCACTGTCGCACAACCTCCCAGCCTGTTGAAAAACCCCAAATTGGAAAAGTATCGATGGAAAATTCTAAAGGGTCCTATTACGGTCTCGAGTTGAGACGCCTTGCAAGTCAGCTCCATCGAGTTGTATGGTTGAGCTCGGAACTCAGACAGGACGGCCTGTCCAGGGGCCAACACCCTCAATCCTGTCCACTCGAATTCTAGTGACGTATCCAGCCGGGGGGTTTTCCATCGGCGGAAACTTCACTCCAGGGCCAATATAGACTTCGGCCAACCGCTGCAGGAGCTCGGGCGCGCCACCTTCTTGGATGCGGGCCTGTCCGTAGAGCACTGCATACTCTG
>DATCIL010000108.1:0-10951 GCA_036507795.1 Anaerolineales bacterium
GGTCTCGTCGATCCTGGCCGGCTTTCAAACTGGCTGGATTTCGACGTCTTTAGCAGTGAGACCGATGAGCAGGTCGGCTCCGTAGAAGATGTTGTCCTGGATTTTGATCAGGAACAGGTCGATTACATCTTGGTTGAGGTCGGCGGCTTCTTAGGTATAGGGAGCAAGACGGTGGCGATTCCTTATGATCGCCTCCAACTGCAGATTGCCGGGGAAGCAGGAGCCGACGATGAGAACGCCTTTATCGTTCAGGCAACTGCGGAGGAGTTGGAACAGGCACCTGAGTTTGATGCGGGTCTACTCCCCGAGTTGGGTGAACCGGCCGCGGATTGGGATGCCGAAATTGAGAGCTTCTGGGTTGGCGGTGTAACTACTGAAGAGACTCCTGTAGCTACGGAGGTCGCTACCGAGGAGCCGGTAGCTACGGAAGCGGTCACAGAAGAGCCTGGTGCAGTGGCTGAGGCCGAGCTTCAGGGTGTGATCCTGGCGAGCGATTTGCTTGGCATGACCCTCCGGAACTCCGATGGTGACGACATCGGGCAAGTGGAGGATGTCGTAGTTGATCCGGATACCGGTGAAATTCGGTACCTGGTAATCTCCACGAACCTCGAGGAACTCGACGGCAACTGGGTTGCTGTCCCCTCACAGGCTTTCAGCGTAAATGCTGACGACGATGTCTTGGTGCTAAATGTGAGCCAGGATGTGCTTGTGAGCGCCCCCAACTTCGGTGAAGATGAATTTCCGGACACCAGCGTAGAAGGTTGGGATGCGGACCTCGAGACCTTCTGGCAAACCGAGATCGAGAGTTAACAATTCCAATGAAAATCAAAAGGGGGTTATAAAGGACAATTGAATAAGCTCCCGCAGGTAGATCAGACGATCACCTGCGGGAGACTTTTTAACAGCAAATCGTTTTCTTACAGGTCTCCGTCGAGAGGGACGGCGCTGATGAAAACCAAACCCCAATTTAATTTTCCTTCTCCTTCCAGGCATGTTTGAAACACCACCCGGTGCTCGCCGCGATAAAAGCGGCTAAACACCTGGGAGGTGGTCAATTTGCGGTTGGTCTGAAGATCGAGATAATCGCTGCTCAGGCTGTTGGGCTTCATTTTTTGGAAGCGTTGAATATCGGTTACGCGGTAGCGCTTTATCGACCTATCACCAAAAATCATCCAAACTTCTTGACCAACCTCCAGCTTGTAGAATTCTTTTCCCGAGAGATAATTATGGGCTAAGAGTCCAGTGACTTCATTTTTAGCGGCCAGCTGGAACTGAGTAATTACACCCATTTTTCTCGAAACAAAGATCGGGTCTTCCACTGGCTGCTGAATGATGGGCAGGGCAAAAACACCGGGAGCATACGCACCGTATAGCTCATGAGCCTCACCGTTTTCAATTTCGGAAAACAGTCTATTAAGAGCCGGGGAGACCGGGAAGGATTTTCTGGATGGAAGCGCGGAAAAATCTTTGGATGGGTCAGAGACAATCTTATCCGCGGTCGAGGGCAGGGCGGCACTTTCCCCGGAAGATCTATTAATCGGGTTTGGCGCAGTCCTTTTAAAACCTGCTCTGGTTTGTTCAACCGGGAGGGGAACTGCGGAAACTTTTTGGTCCGCGGAACGCTCGAGGGGCAACAGGAAAAGAGCGAGGAGTATCCAGGCGGTGAAGCGCCACGTGTGTTTGTTGAACTGCGTCGATGAGATCATGTTGCTCCTTGTTGATGGCTTAAACGAGATTATCCTGGTCTAACCAGGCTTTTTTCTCGAAATCTTTTCGAGTGGAAAAATCGGCCAGAAATTGGCGGAGGAAATTCGATCATCGTTGCGAGCGGCATTGGCAGATCTTAAGGAAGAGCTACGGAGTGATTAAAAATTCTCCCCGGAATGATTAATTCCAGGGAGATTCTAGTTTAGGCGAGGTGCAGGAGTCAACCTACAATAGCCTTACAATTGGCATACGCTTAATATACGCTTAAATTATTTACATCAAGCCACGCAATACGATTAAGCCAAAAATTGTGATCGCCAAACCGGACACCTTGTTTGTCCAGCGTAGCGCTTCTATTCCAAATCTCTTGCGAAACAAGCTGATCCCACCGCTCAAGAGTAACCACCAGGCGGCGGAGCCGGCGAAGACGCCGAGAACGAGGAGAGCGGCAGAAACATAATTTCTCCCGGTCGCAGTTAACCCTAATCCCGCGTAGATTGCAGCAAAGGAGAGAATGGTTAGAGGATTGGTGAGGGTGAAAACCAGGGTAGAGGCATATGCTCCAAAGATTCCGCTTCGATCTTGGAGCGCGGCGTTATCAGGGGGCGAGGATCGGAAAGTTTTGATACCAAGGTAAAGTAGAAAGAAGCCACCCGTAAGTCGTAGCCAAAGCTGCTGGTCGATGAGAAACGACGATATGAAGGTCAGTCCAAAGCCAGCGATAGCGCCGTAAAAGGCGTCGGCTGTAGCGGCTCCCAGGCCAGATACGAAACCGGCGATGCGCCCCTCCGTCAGAGTACGGCGGATACATAGCACACCGATTGGGCCGACGGGAGCCGCTATGGACAATCCCAGGATAAGACCTTGAAGAAGAAAAGAGATATCAGTATGCACCGAGAAATTATTCTAAGTCTCTTTCCCTACGGTTGTGAATCTTCGCCGTTCGATTCCTCCTCAGAGGTCTCTCCTGCTGCGATCACGCCGATTTCCGACTCCCAGGGAAATTTGACCTGGGGTTTATCAAGGAAATAAGTTTCAACTACACGCCGGAAGATCGGAGCAGCGTACACAGATCCTTCGCCGATGTTTTCGATCAGAACGACCGCGGCAATGTCCGGTTTGTTTTCCCGGTTGGCGAATGTGTAGCCAGCAAACCAGGCGTGCGGCTCGCCAAAGCCAGATTCGGCAGTACCGGTTTTTCCGGCAATGGGAATATTGTAGCTGTTCATGAGCCCGGAAAGAACAAAGTAGGCTGTCCCGCGTGGGTTACCCACCACACTGGCCATGGCATCCTGCACTGTTTTGATATTTTCCTCGCTAAGCGGCAGCTTTTGGCGCACGGTGGGCGAAAAGAGGTGGCTGGGCTCCCCACTGACTGGGACCACTTTTTCCACCACGCGTGGTCCATTCAGATCGCCGCCGTTGCCAACCGCGGCGACGAAGGCAGCCACTTGTAGAGGAGTAACCAGAGTATTTCCCTGACCGATGGCCAGGTTTGCCGCATCGACCTCGTTTTCGGGCTCTGGTATGTTTCCAGCCTCTTCGACGATTTCGATGCCCGTCAGGCCACCTAAGCCGAAGCCCTTGGCCATATCCGCAATTGTGGAGACCATGTCTCGGCTGTAAAAATCGTAACCGATATGCCAAAAGAATGGGTTGCACGAGCGCATTAAACCTTCCGGTAAGGTTAGCAATCCGCTGGGAGCGGTTCTTCCATCTTGCTGGAAATAATCGTAGGTCCAGTCATGCGGCTTCCAGCCTGGTATTTCCTCGAAAAAGTAGCCGCATTGGTATTGACTATTGGCGCCGTAAAGGTCGCTCTCCAAAGCCGCAGCGATCGTAACGATTTTATATACCGAGCCGAGGGGATATAAACCCTGGGTTGCACGATTCAGCCAGGGGGTGGTGACCGGGTCAAAAATCGAATCAATTTGGTCCCGCCGATTATAGTTGGTAGGTTCGAATAGATTTGGATTGAAGCTGGGCGAAGAGGCCATGGCGAGCACGCGGCCGGTATCCCGTTCGAGTACCACGATTGCTCCTTTGAAGTCACCCAGCGCCTTTTGGACTTCAATCTGGAGATTGCGGTCCAAAGTCGTGTAGATCGCCTGCCCGGGCTTGGGATTGCTCTCTTCAGGCAGCTTCGTCACAGTGTTCCCTTCCGGATCTACCACGTACAATGTCCCTCCGCGGGTACCGCTAAGGTACTCTTCACCCCATTGCTCCAATCCCATTCGGCCAACGCGATCGTTCCACACATTGTAGCCCTGGCGTTGATACTCTTCGATCTCATCTTCTTGAATAGCACTAACATAACCGACGATATGAGGGGCAATACCGCCATCGAAGTAATATCGCCCGCGGAATGGTTCCATCACCACCCCGTTATAATGGTCCAGCATATCTACCTGCGATTGCAGCACATCTGCCGAGATATCTCCAACAGCCAGATACCAATCATTTTTACGGTACTGCTCTAACTTGGGCTGAAGAACTTCCGGGCGGACGCCCGTAATCTGCCACAGATTTTCGAGTAAATCCGGCTCCTCCTCCGGATCAACTTCGCCTGCCAGCAATCCAATCGCCACCGCATCGGATTGTGCCACCAGCGCTTTTCCATCCCGATCATAGATATTGGCCCTGGAAGGAACCCGGTATTCTATTCGAAAGTGGTTTCCACCGGCCAGCTCTGGCAGAATCAGCGCATCTTCCCAACTGATGCGCCACTCACCTGTTTCCAGGCTTAGATTCATGGTCGTATCCCGCTGGATATCGCCAACCAGAACGCTGTGCAGGATTACGCGATAAGACACCTGGGCCGTACTGCTTTGGGTAAGCGAGGAGAGGATTTGAGCCTCGATGCCGCTCACGGCTGCTTCAACCACTATTTGGCGATACCGTTCAACAAAATCCGCCTGGCTGATGGCATCCTTGCTTAACTTGGTAAGCAGGCTGTACATCGCAGCGTAGTCTTCGATTTTCCACGCATCCAGGAACGCGCGGGCGGTCAGCTCGACGTCGGGAGCTTCAAGAGATTGTTCACCATCAGTTGGAAAGGTGGAAGAGGGAACCGTCTGGGGTGTGGCGTTGCTGACAGGTGCTGCTCCGCCACATCCTGCGAGTAGGATAAAAATAAAGAGCCCGAGAAGGACCAGGCTAAACCTCATGGGCGCAATTCTAACATATCCTGCAGTGTGAAAGCCGTCTCACGACAAATGGGAAGAGACGTCCGGCTTGGACGTCTCTTCTCTGTAGGGATAGACCTGAAAGGTTTCCAAAACCTTTCAGGTCTGTCTAGGTTCTAATGCCGCGGATAATTAACAGTAGGATCACCGCGCCAACAAATGCGACGATGATATCGCCGACAATACCGGCAGCGATTGAGAGGCCAAGCAGACTGAACACCCAGCCGCCGATAAAGGCGCCAATGATGCCTACGATGATCGCTCCAGCCAATCCCATGCGGATTCCGCCGACCACGGCATCGGCAAGAAAACCGGCGAGAGCACCGATAATAATCCAGATTAATAAGGCTTCTAAAGTCATAGTTCCTCCTCAACTCTATAATCCATCGACTACGGATCCAAGGATCAAGAGCAATCCTGCCAGGACGAGAGCCCATACACCATAATTGTCCGGCAGCACCAGCGCTCCCAGTATGGTAGCGGCGACGCCGATGATCCACAGGATAAAGGCGATAACCAGCGTTACTTCTTTTGGTGCTTGCGTTTTGAATCCTCGAGCCATATTCTCCTCCTCAAGCCAATCATAATCCACGCGGTTGATATTTATAATGGCTGCCTTAACGGCGTATTGCCAGTATAGAATATATACAATGGGCCGATTTTTCCTGCAATGGGGAATTTGCCTGAAAAGAAGGTAGGGAAACCCCTATGTTTCCATAAGGGGTTTCCCTACCTGGCGCTACGCAAATTCACCGCCTTCATTAACCGCCTAATGGCTGCGCTCTGATTTGACCAACCTCCTGCACGTCTACAGGAACACCTTCGATAGATTTGGGAACAACGTCTTGTGGGGCCAGCTGATTTTCCGGAACTTTTCTTTCCACCATTACGACCAGGCTCAAATCATCAGTTTTTTTGCCGCCCTTCTCACGATAACCGACGCCAACCCCGACTACATTCGCCTTAGACATTAATTCGGCTTCATGCGCATCCTTAACACGCTGAACTCGATCCATCGAGATACCCGGATTGGATGCCGCAGCACCTTCGCCGGAGAGGATCTCGACTTCAAGGCAATCGAGAACCGCTTGAATTGGGCTGAATATGGTGGACTGATCGGATCCTGCAAATAATAAACCCACGGCTAGCGGCTGGTCGCCGGCGACGACAAGGGAGCCTGAATCCCCGCCTTGGGACATCGGACCTGAGACAAACTGGTTTATAAATCGGGCTGTCCTCCCTGCGCCGTAGGTCACACTAACCGTAGCGTTGACAACCAGGACTGTACCGGTCGTGAAGCCGGTAGTCCGGCCGGATTTGCGCACCCCCATGCCAAGAGTTCCTTCGACGATACCACTAATGTTGCCAATTTCGAGGATTTCATCCGAGACGAGAGAATCGTCAGTTGGTTTGGCGACAGCGGCGTCAACCTGGTTTTCTGCTTGGGGATTGGCCTGGAAAACCTGCACGCGATGCGTCGAACCCGACAATTTCGCCAGCAAGTTGCCTAAACCTGCATAAAGACTGGCCAAACTGCAGGTGCCTGGTTGGACTTCGAACTCGATGGGACAAAAACGCGTCAGGTGACCAATAATGTCATCGGTCGGCGAGCCGCCATCGTAGGGTCCTGGCTGCAAAATCGGATCTCCCAGCTGCGCGTCGTTGCTATTCGCAAGCACATGATTATTCGAAAGGATCAGGCGATCTCCAGTGGATCGATCGCGGACCACACAGCCAAGGGTGCCGGCCGTGATCTGGTAGTGCCCGATGCTGACGCCGCCTGGCGCCGGGCGCCAGCGATCAGTACGTTCCAGCAAGGCCCGGATCACGCCCACCTGCATAACATCAGTCTGTATTCCATTGACTTCTTTGGGCACCATGGCACGGGCTGAAAGCCCTGCCGGAGGTATTTTCTGGGTAACCAGGACCTTGACCGCTAATTCATCCAGGAGCCGGCCGTCCTTTTCTTTAAGGCCGACGCCTACTCCGACCACGTTTGGCTTGGCGAGCAAGGATTCTTCATGAGCCTCTTTTACCTTGTCAACTTCTGGCACTGCCGTCATCGTACACCTCCAAGGGGGATATTATTGGAACACTACCGGATGAAGAGATAAGGAGATTACCACGCGTAGGCTTCGGGAGCTTCGCCGCCCGGACCTGGCCAGATCTCGTTGAGGCGAACCATCTGCTCATCCGCTAGAACGATCTGCATCGCCTCCAGGCTGTTATTGAGCTGCTCCAGAGTGCGTGGACCGACAATTGGCGCGGTGACTACCGGGTTATGCAAGAGCCAGGCCAGCGCGACGTTGGCAGGTTCTTCACCCAGCTCACGGCAGAAATTCTCATACGAGCGCAGCTGGCTCCGGTGTTTTTCCATCTCCTTTTGAGTACGATCCTCGCTGCGCCGTCCTTCCGATTCCTTTTCCAGGGCGCCGGCCAGGAGTCCACCTGCCAAAGGGCTGTAAGGGATCAGGCCAATACCATGGTGCCGGCAAGCCGGGATGACTTCCAGTTCAACCATACGGTCATTCAAATTATACAGGCTCTGCTCCGAAACCAGGCCCATAAAGAGGCGCTCTTTCGCGGCGCACTGCGCCTGGGCGATATGCCACCCACCGAAGTTGCTGCTGCCAACGTACAAGATCTTTCCCTGCTGAATTAACCACTCCATCGCCTGCCAGATCTCCTCCCAGGGCGTTTCACGATCGATGTGGTGCATCTGGTAAAGATCGATGTGGTCAGTCTGTAAGCGGCGCAGGCTGTCTTCGCAGGCTTTGCGGATGTTATAGGCTGACAAGCGCCGGTCATTGGGGCCTTCAGCCATTCTGCCATACACTTTGGTTGCCAGAACGATCTGATCGCGCCGCCCACCACCCTGGGACAACCATCGCCCAATGATTTGTTCGGTGATCCCCTCGCCGGTTTGCCATCCGTAAACGTTGGCCGTGTCAAGAAAGTTGATTCCCAATTCAAGCGCCCGATCCATAATTTGATGTGAATCAGGCTCTTCGGTTAAGGGTCCAAAATTCATCGTGCCCAGACACAGCCGGCTGACTTTTAGGCCGGTACGACCCAGATTAACGTATTGCATACGCCTCCTCGCTTTCTCTATTTTTTTGAATCTTCTTAATGATTGCGGGACACCTTCTTACCGAGAAGTTGCGTTTTTATCGATTGTCGGGAGCTTTTTCAATTTTTGGAGAATAATGCGAACGGCTTAACTCGTCAGATCTGGACGATTCTGGCCCACTTTTCGGAGGCGATTCTTGCCCAGGGGGCAGATAGACCATGACGGTCTGGACGGCCAGGCCTTTTACGGTCTCGACTTCAAAGCGTACTTCCTCCTCTGTAGTGATCTCATCGCCTGGTCGCAGAACCCTGCCAAGGACAGCCATTAACATTCCCCCTACAGTATCTGCATCGGGACGGTGCAAATGAAGGTTAAAATGCTGTTCAAGTTCGTCCAGGAGCAAATCGCCGCGAACTCTTAGATTACCTGGCCTTAGTTCCTTGATAGGCGTTATCTCCTGGTCAAATTCATCCAGAATCTCTCCTACCACTTCTTCGACCAGGTCCTCGATCGTTACGAGACCGGCTGTACCGCCGAACTCATCGATTACGATTGCCATCTGAAAACGTTCACGACGGAAGCGATTCAGCATCTCTTCCAGGGAAAGCGACTCGGGTACGAATACGGTCTCGCGCACTAATTCAGCCAGATTAAAGCCGCCGCCCGGGTGCATCTGCTGGCGGGCGAGGTCTTTGAGGTGCAATAACCCGATAATTTGATCTAACCCATCTTGATAAACGGGCAGACGAGTAAAGCGCGCCTCGCATGCTTTGTTCAGCACGCTCTTCTCATCAGCGCTTGATCGGATACCGACGATGCGTGTCCGGGGTGTCATCACTTGACCTACCGTGCGTTCACTGAGATCGAATATGTTCTCTATGAAGAGCTGCTCGTCGGCCTGAATCAGTCCACCAGCATAACTCTCCTCTACGATTATTTCCAATTCTTCAGGAGACATCAAACGGGCGTGAGGTTCTGCAGGCGGAATACCGATGAATTTCATGATCGCATTGCCAAGACCGTTTAGAACCCAGACGATGGGCAGAAAAATTTTGTCCATCACAGCCATGGGTCTCTGCAGGCGCAGGACGGTGGATTCGGCAGACTGGAGGGCGATCGATTTGGGAACCATCTCGCCAATAACTACGTGGAGATAGGTCAACAGTCCAATTGACAAAAAAGCAGCGATCGAATGCGCGGCGGGCGATGCCAGGGAGCCCAATCTTTCCAAGGGTGCCACCAGCCAGTCCGCAATAGTATGTTCGCCGTACATTCCCAACCCCAGGCTCGCGATGCTGATGCCGACCTGGGCAACGGCCAGGTATCGATTCTGAAGGTCCGTGTTCTGCAAGATTTCTCGCACCCGTTGAGCTACGATTGAGCCCTCCTGAGCCCGCTGGGCAATTCGGGTATGGGGTGCGCCAACGATAGCAAACTCAGCAGCGACAAATAAGGCGTTGAGCAGGATCAGCAGGCTGATCACAGAGATTGGAATCAGGAACTCAATTATTGCATCCAATCGTTGAGGCGCTCCAGTTGTTCAGGCGTAACTTCCATGCTAACCGCGGTTACTGCATTGCCGTCCATCGATGCCACGGTCAAGCTGACTCCTGCGACTCGCAATCGTTCACCTTCCTCCGGCACGTATCCAAGCTCGTTGAGGACTAGCCCGCCTATCGTATCAATGTTTTGGCTGGGAAGATAAAGGTCCAGAACTTCATTCAACTCCTCGATCAACATGTCACCGCGGATCAGGATCTGGTCTTTGGATAGGATTCTGATCGGTGGGCGCGTTTCCAGATCAAATTCATCCTGAAATTCGCCAAAAATTTCCTCAATCAGATCCTCGAGGGCGACGATACCGGCGGTGCCGCCGTATTCGTCCAGTACGACTGCGATGTGATAACGTTTGCGCTGCAGCAGTGCGAACACCTCATCTACAGGAAGTGTCTCTGGAATAAAAAGTGCAGGACGCATGGCTTCGCGGACGTTGTGATCACCGGTTTGAAGGCGCAGACAAAGCAAATCTTTCAGGTGAACAATGCCAACGATGTTGTCAATCGATTGCTGGTATAGAGGCAGGCGAGAGTATGGCGAGTCTGCAAGCAATTCTAGCAAATCCGAGCAATCTTGGTCTACGGAGGCCGCCAGGATGCGATTACGTGGGATCATTACCTGCCGGACGGCTAGCTGGCGCAGGTGGAGGGAGTTTTTGAGCAGCCGGCGTTCTTCTACGTCGAGTAGCCCGCCTGCGCTGCTCTCTTCAAAGAGCATCACGATTTCTTGAGGAGAATGTATGTGAATGTTGTCTGTCTGGTGTGATAGCCCGGTTAACTTGAGAATCAGCTGGCCACTTCCGTTAAAGATCCAAATTAGAGGCTTAAACAGTGCTATTGACCAGCGCATAGGGATGATCGTGAGCAACGCCAGCCGCTCTGGGTACTGAATCCCCACGGATTTCGGTAATAGTTCGCCTAAGATCACCTGAAGAGAAGTGAGGAAGAGCAGAATAAGTACTGCCGAAATGGATTGGGCGGCAGCGCTGGAAAAACCCCCTAGATTCTGAACGGTCGGCTTGAGGACGGGAGAGAGTCGGGCCTGCCCGTAAAAACCCAACATCAAACTTGATAGGGTAATACCGACCTGGCAGGCAGCAATATAGTTATCCAGCTTACCTGAATCACGGACGATCGGTACCAAAATGCGGGCCAGCCGATTGCCTTCACTGGCGAGGCGGGAGAGCCGAGAACGGCGAGAGCTTACGATTGAAAATTCTGCTGCGACGTAAAGAGCGGTGAAGAAAATCAGAATCGTAAGAACGAGGAAGACGATAAACCAGGTCATCTCAATTATGGATTAAGTATAACACGCCGCGTATTGCCCAGGCTGATATCCAGACCGAAAGCTGTCCGAACAAAGTCACTGTCCAAGGGCACCAGTTTTTGCCTGGCGACAGCATCGGCGATAGGCACGGCAGAAATTTCACCGC
>DATCIL010000109.1:0-8815 GCA_036507795.1 Anaerolineales bacterium
TAGGTTCAAGTCCGTGAGTGGTCACAAAGTGTGACCTGGCGGTTCAAATCCGCCCGCCCCGACTTTTTGCAAGATATAGGTTCAAGTCCGTGAGTGGTCACAAAGTGTGACCTGGCGGTTCAAATCCGCCCGCCCCGACTAAACTGAATGCCACGCAGGCGGCTCCGTGGCATTTTCCATTACTCTTGCAGCCCTTGCTTACCTCCCAAGCGACGTCTTCGTCGCCACTCCCAAGCGACGTCTTCGTCGCCACTACCTTGCAGAAATGCAACCTACCACCCCTTGCATTAAGTGAACAAAAGTGCTAAAATCATGGCGCGGCAATCCTTCCTGCAAACTTAACCGCAGCTGCACGAGAACATGTCTCTTGGCCAGTTAATCTTCAACTTTCAATCCTCAATCTGCAATCTGAAACCGCCCGGCATTCGTTTCCCCGAAAAAAAATAAAACGAAAAACGAACCCATCCCAAATTTTCAATCCTCAATCTGCAATCTGAAACCGCCCGGCATTCGTTTCCCCGAAAAAAAATAATTCCAAAAACGAATGCGGCGCCAGCCAACCCAACCCTTCAACCTGCAACTTTCAACCTTAAACCGCCTGCTCATTCGTTCCTCGGAAAAAATAATTCGGAAAACGAATAGGAACGCATAATCCTCCGCGTTTTTCCGCGTAGGCCCCAGTCTTACACCTTCCACTCTTCCACTCCAAATCTAGAACATCTGTTCGGTTGTCTCCACCAGGGATTTTCCATCCGGGCGTTCCGCAAAAAGAGATTTCCGATTATCATTCTGATCTAGATTGCAACGCGAGGAGCCATGCAGCAACACGAATTCAATCAAATCTCCCCCCACATTTTCTGGCTTTCACCGGCCCAGGAGACCGATCGCCCCATTTTGGGCGCCATATCTGGGAAGCATAGCACGCTCATTGTCGACGCGGGAAACTCTCCAGCGCACGCTAGGCACTTTCTGGAAAAACTGTCCCGAGTCGCCACCGCGCCACCCAAATATCTCGCCCTGACTCACTGGCATTGGGATCACGTCTTCGGCAGTGCCACCATCGACCTGCCAACCTTCGGCCATATCGAGACGAAACGGATCGTCACCGAAATGGCAAAACTGGATTGGAGCGATGCGGCCCTGGACCGCCGCGTAGAGCAGGGCGCCGAAATCGCCTTTTGCCGGGATATGATCAAGGCCGAGCTGCCCGATCGCAGAAACCTGGCGATAAAGCCGCCTAACATGGCCTTCACCGGGCAAGTTGAAATTGACCTGGGCGAAACGAGATGCCAGATCGTGCATGTCGGCGGCGACCATTCGCCGGATTCAACCGTCGTTTATGTCCCTGATGACAAGATTATGTTCCTTGGTGACTGCCTGTCCCCGGACCTTTATCATGGAGAACGGCATTATACAAGCAGGAAAATCTTCCAGCTGCTCGACCAGCTGTCGCGTTACGATGTTAAATTCTATTTAGAGGCACATAACCCAGACCCACTCACCAGAGCTGAGATGATGGAGCTCGCGGCTTTGTTCAAGACCATCGGCCGGCTGGTCGAACAGATTGGCCCAATGCGAGCAGAAGTGCTCCTGGCGTTGGAGAGAGCGGTTGATACGCCCCTGAACCAGGATCATCGAGAGATGGTGGATCAGTTTCTGGTAGGTTTAGCCAAATCTCAACCTGCCCATACTCAGCAAGACTGAAAGGAATCAACAGCATGTCAACACGGAAGATCGTTTTGCTTCTGGTCGCCGCCCTGGTTATATTTATGGTCTGTGTAGCCGTTGTCGTGGCGGGAGTGGTTCTTTTTTTGCTGCCGGTCCGCGTGGAAACTTCGGGAGGAAATGCGCCACAGGTCGAAACCCTCCCGGCGCCTGTGACGCCCATGGATTCCGAGGCGAATGATGTATTGGCGACGCCGGCGTCCGACCGGCCTGCCGCCGGGATTTGCGGCGCCGCGCAGGGAGAAATCCTCGTGTTCGAAGTCTTTCCCGACATGCCCGACCCGCGCTGTTCCACTGCGCACCCTGGACAGCAGCTCCGCGTAGTTAATCGCACCGACACCCAGATCCAGGTATCGATCGGAAGGTACCGGTTTGACTTGCAGCCAGGAGAAGGACAAACGATTGAGAGCCCTCTTGGCGAATACCTGCTGCCAGGCGTGCACTACCTGTCCATCGCTGGCGGCCATGCTCCAGCCTTGTGGCTTCAAGAGGAATAAGCCGCTCATTTTATGAATGATTTGCGGCAAATCGAGTACCGAGGAAAATACCTCTTCCGCACCTCAGATTATCCTGTACAATTACGCCGTAAACGAAGTTTACGCCGTGAACGCAGTTATCGCAGCGTGCCAGATGAGTGAAAGCAAGCCGATTCGGATCATCATCGCCGATGACCAGGTCATCGTCCGCAGCGGGTTGAGCGCCTTGCTGCTGGCGTTCGACGATTTGCAGTTAATCGGGCAAGCCACAGATGGCGAAGAGGCCGTTCAACTCGTCGAGCGCGTCCGCCCAGATGTGGTGCTGATGGACATCAAGATGCCTAACCTGGATGGCATCGCCGCGACGCGCCTCATCCGCAGTAACTGGCCCGACGTCCAGGTGGTGATGCTCACCAGTTTCAGCGATCGCGATAGCATCCAGAGCGCGTTGCAGGCCGGCGCGTGCGGCTATCTGTTGAAAGATACATCTGCCGAAGAGTTAGTCCAGGCCATCCGGGAAGTCCACCACGGGCTTAAAACCGTAGCTCCGCTGGCTTCGGAGATCCTGGTAAAGACAGACCAGTTGGAATTGCTCCTGGATGTCGTCCATGGTTCAACGATTGAAGAATCCGAACTGCCCGGTCTTTTGGAAGAGCACGTTCCAAAGATATTCCCCAATTCGCAGGTGGAAGTGCGGCTATTCCCAAATTACAAGATATTGACCCACGCTCCAGGAACGCCCATCCCGCTGCCGGAGGACTCCTGGGAATGGGTGCGAACGATCATAAAACCCCAGGCGTTTTCTCCCGGCGATCCATACCCATGGAACGGCGAACCGGCCATTCATAGCCAGCTGATTATGGCGCCAATTCTGGACCGTTTCAGCAGGCGCCCGGTTGGCGGCATTGGCATCTTATATCGCAGCAGTCTTGAGAGCGCCTACGACCTGATGCCAATTGTCCAATCACTGGCGGACGGCATTGGCACAGCCTACGAAAAAGCCCAGACCCAGGCCAGGAGGCGCACGCAACAAAGGGTTAGCGATGAGCTCGCCTCCGCAGGTAGAATTCAAGCCAGCATCCTTCCCGAACGGCCTCCCCAACTTGGGGGATGGGACCTGAGCGCCAGGCTGGAGTCTGCCCGAGAAACGTCCGGCGATTTTTATGATTTCATCCCATTAGATAACGGAAAGCTTGGAATCGTAATTGCCGATGTTACCGACAAGGGCATGGGCGCGGCCCTATTCATGGCCCTCAGCAGCACCTTAATCCGCACTTTTGCCGCTCAATACCCAACGATCCCCGCCTTTGCGATGGGAGCGATCAACCGCCGCTTGATCTCCGACACGCGCGGCAGTATGTTCGTTACCACCTTCTTTGGCGTCCTCGACCCAAAAACCGGCCGCATGCATTACGTCAACGCCGGCCATCCACCACCCGTTTTACTCAGGGACCAAAAGGGAAAACCGATCGACAGGCTTAAGCGGACGGGAATTGCGCTGGGGATCATGGAAGACGCCGTGTGGCAACAAAAACTCATCAGATTTTCTCCGCGCGATGTCCTCTTCCTGTTTACGGATGGGGTTACCGAGGCCCAGGACGCAAACCAGAACTTCTTCGGAGAATATCCCATTTTGCAAACGCTAAGGGCGAACAAGGAACGATCAGCGCTGGAAATTCAGGAAGCTGTGCTTGCCCAATTAAAGGAATTTATGGGCGATGCTCGGGTCCAGGACGACATCGCCGTGATGGTTGTGAGAAAAGAATAGGATTTAATAAGCTCTCCAGTGCACTTGCCCCAGCTTGTATGGGAAGGGGGGTTTCCAATCTTCGGCAGCGAGGGGGAATTCCTCCAATTCCAGTTGCGGATACACGCTGATCCGCTGCACATCTTTCGTTAGGATAATGTTTTCTTTATTAATCACCTCAATCGTTGCTACCGGAAGGACATATTGGGCGGAAATCCGCTGACCAGCCTCTTCTCCGCTGGTCCTGACGATGAAGTGTGTTATTAACCGATCGAGAGGGTTTATCACCACCCCGGTAACCCTCCCGACCAGGCCTGCCCAGTCATAAACCCGGGCGCCAATGTCCGGCTGGACTGCCAGCCGGGTTCCGGGATCTGGCAGGCCGGACACCACGGGCAGGTTGAGGATGCCGCGCACGTCAGGCACGCGGGATAGGACTTCCTCTACCGCTTCAAAGCCGTCAATCGTGGGCACCTCACCTATCAATGTCACCCAACCATGATTGGCACTCACATTTAAGAAGTATTTCCTTGTGCGTTCATCTCTCGATATGCCTTGGGCGATGCTGACAGCCAGCTCGTGGTCAGAAACGATGCAGTTGGATATCGCCGAAACGCCCGGAACGGAAGCGATGATCTCTTCCATTCTGCGACGGTGAAAGTCTTTGCCAACGTGACCACAGATCAAAGCGTGACCATTCTCGACCTCAACCAATATGCTGTGGAAATCGAGAGAACGGATCGTGTCTTCCTGCCACAGCCGGGACCAAATATCCTGCTCAATGGCAGCATCGGATCTCATGTTCAACTCAGCTTGACTTTCAGCCTCGACAGCAGCTTGCGAGATTGTCATTATTACACCTCCCGTACTTGATCAATTGAGAATTGTCCGCGATTGGGCCAGCAGCATGGCTACGAGCATCAGGCCGCCCCCAAGCAGCTGGATGGCCGAAAGCATTTCACCCAACAGCAGCCAACCGAAGAGAGCGGCAAAGACAGCCTCCATGCTCAGTATTATGGCCGCATCGGCGGGAGGCGCCACCCTCTGCCCGATTGCCTGCAGGGTGTAACCGAGCCCGACGGAAAATACGCCCGTGTAAACGATGGACCACCAGGCTGGCGCCAGCCCGGTCCACGTGTTGGCTTCGAGCAATAGTCCTGAGACCAGGCTGAGCAGTCCACAGACCAAATATTGAATCGCCACCAACTGGAACGCCTGGATCCGTTTGACCAAAAAACCAATCAGGATGACGTGGACAGCGAAGAAAACCGCGCCGGCGAATTCCAGACTATCTCCCAGGGCCAGGGCCAACCGTCCTCCCGTGCTCAAAAGGAACAGGCCTGCCGCGGCCAGCAAGGAGGCAGCCCAGATCGCCGGCCGCGGCCACCTGCGCAAACCAATCGCGAGCAGCAGCGGGATGATCACCACGTACAGCCCGGTGACAAAGCCGGCATTCCCTGCCGTAGTGTAGCGCAGGCCAAATTGCTGGAAGGCGGCGCCGCCAAACAGGAGAATGCCAGCCAGCAACGCTCCCAGTTTTTCAGAAGTGGCCAACCGGCCCCTATGGTTGCGGACCAGGGGCGCCACGACCAGGGCGCCGATCAAAAATCGGGCGCCGTTGAAGAACAATACGCCGATCTCGCCGGCGATAGCGCGCTGAGCGACGAAAGCGCTGCCCCAGATAAGGGCGACGAGCAAAAGCGCCAGGTCAGCCCTGGCACGCTCAGTTTTGATCGTTATTCTCCCCAATCTTCCCGGAAGCTCCGGGCTTCCGGGAAGATTGGTCCTGGTAATCATGCTGAAGGGCCTTCAGCACCTGTCGGTCGAAAGCCGCCAGCAGGCTTTCTACCCCAGAATAGGGCGAGGGAGAGTACATTCGCGAGCGCACACCAAGCTGTGATAATTCGCAAACCTGCCAATCCTGGCGGTTGGTCATATCCCAGAACTCCGCAGCATCGTCCGGGTTAAACCCGCCCTGCTCCATTTGATCCTTTGAAAAGAGCCACTCACAAATGATGTGTGTGCGATCCGGGCTTTGCGGCCACAGGGTGTGTGCCATGACGTAGTCCGGGTGCAGGCTGAGCAGCATGTTGGGAAAAATCGAATAATAGTAAACGCGTTCGAGATCCTCTCCGGAGACCTCTCCAATTGGCAGCCCGCACGCCCGGCCGCTCATCGTCAGGCTACCAAAATCCTCCTTAAGCTCCATATAGCCACCTAGAAACGGGCCTTCATACAGATCATTTTTGCCGCTCCGGTAAGGGGATCTGCGCGCCAGGTCCGGATGGATCAGCGGGCAGTGATAGCACTCCGAGTAGTTCTGCACAATCAGCTTCCAATTGGCTTTTACCTCATATTCTTTGCGGCGCAGCGCCTGCAGATGAGGCAGGTCCCACGCCGCGAACTTGCCCGCCACAGGAGCAAAAACGCTTTCTAGGAGCACTGGCTGGTGGGCGAGATTGACAAACAGGAAACCTTCCCATTGGCTGATGGCAGCCCGGTGGAGCGAATAATCCGATTTGGAAAAGCCCTCCAACTCGTCCATCAGCGGTGCACCGATCAAGTTTCCTGCCAGATCATACGTCCAGGCATGATAAGGGCACTGGATGCAGGCGGAAAATCTTCCCTTTTCCTCGATCACCAAGCGCGTGCCGCGGTGCCGGCAGACATTGTAATAAGCGTTGATTTTCCCCTTGCGGTCCCGCACAATGATGATGCTTTCCTCACCAATCTCTCTCAGAATGTAGTCTCCCGGCTCGGGAACTTGATCGGCACGGCCGGCGCAGATCCAGGCGTCATAAAAGATCTTCTCCAGCTCTTCCCGGTAAACCTCATCAGAGGTGTAATACTTCCCCGGCAGTGTCCTGGAACCTTCAATAAACGTTTCAGCTGGTCTCAGATACGGATCCATGTTTCCTCCTCGGGCCTGCAAGATGTCGAAAATCCTAATTCAGGCGATTAGCGCGCCACGCCCCGGTCGTTCTTGAATGTTAATGAAATTTCTCGTTATGGTCAATAGGAGTTCAAGGTCGCACCGGGAAATTGGAGTACAAATAAGCGACCAGCGGAGCGAATCAAAAAAATTACTGACCTGAGCATATTGTTCAGGTCAGTAATCGGATTTACTTTCTTAACTTCCTATTGAGGAGTCGCTGGCGTTCTTTTCAGACCAGTGCAGCAGCCAGCTGCACGCGGGCTGCATTCAAGCGATCCATAGCGGCACTGGCCGCCTGGCGAGTTAGAAGGAAGGCCAGGCGGCGATCCTGTTCAAATAACTCCCGCAATCGTCCAGCCTCGATCTTGATTGCCCGGCTGGGCCTGGCGCTCCAGGCTGTTGAAGTTAATATGTGCGGCTCAATTACAGCGGAAATGGCGAAAGGTTCGCCGGGATTAATCGTCCCGACCAGGATGCCGTTCTCTCCCAGAGCGCTCGTTTCGGTATAGTTATATAATTCAACAGAACCATCCAGCAGGAAATAGAGCGCCTCGGCCCGATCACCCTTGCCGAAGATCTTAACCTTGCCGTCCACGGTTACCTCTTCGGCAATCATAGCGATTTCCTTCAGTTGTGTGTCGCTCAAAAGACCAAAAAAAGGATACTGGCGTAAGAGTTCCGGAGAAACCATCGTGAATCCTCCTCGTTCGTCTGTCCTAGGCCGGCCCATTGTTCAATTGGAGCTCACCAGCCCAGATTGCTGCCAATTGCAGCCGCGTGGCGCTCAGCCTTTCAAGGGCGGCTTCGGCCGCCCAGCGCATCAGCTGGTACGCCAATTCCTCATCCAAACCACATAATTCGAGCACCGCCTCGGCTTTTATGCGGACTACCCGGCTGGGATGGGAAGCCCGAGCGGTAGCGGTGAGCACCTTCGGAGGGATCAAGGCGGAAATGCCAAACACCTCGCCCGGTTTGATTACATCAAAGAACAGCTCTTTGCGCAATTCAGGCTTATATTCCACCTCCACGGTGAAATACAATTCCACACTGCCTCTTAGCAAGATATAGATCGCCTCTGCGCTTTCCCCTTCTTCAAAGATAATCTCGCCCTTCTTGAAAGAGAGATCTTCGGCAAGTTGGGCGATATTTTTTAATTGTTCAGAATTGCATATTGAAAAGATGCGATAATTGCGTAATACCTCAGGACCAACCATGGCTCGTTTTCCTCCGGGTGTCGTCGGGCGCTCATATAAACAACCGCTATGGTCTATACCTGAGTATATAATTTTTCATTATAGTATATAGTACTGAACTTCACAATCGTTATGTGATTTATGTCACTTTAGCATCATTTAGAACCGCACGCGCTGCGTTGTATCCCGGCGCACCGGTCACCCCACCGCCCGGATGAGCGCCAGAACCGCACAGATAAAGGTTCTCGATTGGGGAGCGATAACGTGCGTAACCGGGAACCGGGCGCATGATAAACAGCTGGTCCAGGCCCATCTGGCCATGAAAAATGCTACCTTCCGGCAGGCCGTACTGGCATTCGTAGTCAAGAGGCGTCAGCACCTGCCGGTGCAGGATCAGCTTCCTGATATTTGGAGCGTAAACCTCCAGGGCTTCCACGACCCGGTCGCCCAAGGCTTCCCTCTGAACTTCCCAATCGCCTTCCTTCAGATGATAGGGCGCGTAGCGTACATCGATCGACATAAGGTGATGATCAGGGGGCGCCAGGGATGCATCCAGGATGGTCGGGATGAGGATATCCAGGCACGGCCGATTGGAGAACCGGCCATATTTGGCGTCATCGTAGGCGCGTTCGAGCACATCCAAATGTGGGCAAAGCAGGATATGACCGCTGAGCAGGGCCGGAAGAGCATCCCTTCCAATCGTTCGAGCAAGGCCAGCAAAATCAGGCAGACCGGATAG
>DATCIL010000110.1:0-11148 GCA_036507795.1 Anaerolineales bacterium
GGCCATCGTCCAGAAATGCCTGACTTCCGCTCGAGCCAGAGATGCGGCTCGCAAGGCGCGTGACCTGGTCATTCGAAAATCGGCCTTGGAGAGCTTAACCCTCCCCGGGAAGCTGGCCGATTGTTCTGAGCGCGATCCGCAAAAGACGGAGCTGTACATCGTGGAGGGTGACAGCGCGGGGGGGAGTGCCAAGCAAGGCCGCGACCGCCATTTCCAGGCTATCCTGCCCCTGCGCGGTAAGATCCTAAACACTGAGCGGGCCCGTTTGGACAAAATCCTGGCAAACAACGAGGTCAAAGCCTTGATTTCAGCTCTCGGTACCGGCATCGGCGAGAGCTTCGACCTGTCGGGTCTGCGATACGGGCGTACCATCATTATGACAGATGCTGACGTCGACGGAAGTCATATCCGCACCCTACTTTTGACCTTCTTCTTCCGCTACATGCAGCCATTAATCGAGGAAGGCCATCTTTATATCGCTCAGCCGCCGCTTTACCGTATCGTTTATAAAAATGATGTAAACTATGCGTACACGGAAAAAGAGAAAGATCAGGTTATCAAGCAGCTTGGTAACGGCAAGGTTAATCTCTCGCGTTTCAAAGGGTTGGGTGAAATGAACCCTGAGCAGCTGTGGGAAACCACTATGGATCCTGATAACCGCACGCTTTTGCTGGTGACCATCGAGGACGCCGCCGAAGCTGACCGGACCTTCGACATGCTGATGGGTTCAGCTGTACCGCCCCGCCGGCGTTTCATCCAGACCCACGCGCATGAAGTTCGCAACTTAGACGTTTAGTGCATCTCATGAGAAAGCGCCGAGAAGGATCAGCACCTTAGCGCCTAAGCTCCGCTTGCGGAGCCGTCCTCGATAACTCTCTCAGGACAACCTCGCACCGGCCGTCCCCGATTCATGAGCAGGGGCTAAATACCTGTTGGTATTTAGGATTCTATTCGGTTGGCGCATTGCACCTGGGAGAGTTTTCGTTTAAACTTACATAAGTTTTTATATGGTACAACGCCTCATGACCTTGGAACGTGGTTCACTATTGAATAATCGCTACCGCATTGTCGAGATTCTCGGTCAAGGTGGAATGGGTTCTATCTACCGCGCCATTGACGAGAATCTGGGTCTGGATGTTGCGGTTAAAGAGAACCTGTTCACAACTGAGGAATACGCCCGCCAGTTTCGCCGAGAAGCGGTAATTCTGGCAAACCTGCGCCATCCGCATCTGCCACGGGTTACTGACCATTTCGTGATCGATGGTCGCGGACAGTACCTGGTGATGGATTACATTGAGGGGGAGGATTTGCGGGAACGGATTGATCGAGAAGGCGTTCTGAATGACGCAGATGCTGTTGTCATTGGCGCGGCGATTTGCGATGCTTTGACTTACCTGCATACTCGGCAGCCCCAGGTGGTGCATCGCGATATTAAACCGGGCAACGTCAAAATTTCGCCGAACGGCAATATCGTTCTCGTGGATTTCGGTCTGGTAAAGGTGGTGTACGGCAGCCAGGCCACTACGACCGGCGCGCGCGCCATGACCCCCGGTTACTCGCCGCCGGAGCAGTATGGCACCGGCCGAACGGACCAGCGTACAGATATTTACTCTTTGGGCGCATCCCTCTACGTGGCTCTTACCGGTGTTATGCCCGAAGATGCCCTGGCGCGCGCCATGGAGCAGACCGAGTTAACGCCCATCCGCAAACAAAATACAAAGGTTTCCAGAAAACTGGCTGGAGTTATCGAGAAGGCGTTGGAAATTAAACCTGAGGACCGTTTCCAGAGCGCAGAAGATTTCAAGCAGGCGCTTTTTAAATCCCGGGTGATCACCGGGCGCAGGCAGGAAGAACTAACTGTCACACCACCACCGGCCTCTTCGCCGGGCAACGGGCGAGAAGGCAAAATTGACTCCACCCCTGATCCAGCGGTGGAAGACTCCGATTGGCCGGCCTCTACTGGGTCCCCGCTGCTGGCCGCCCATACCCCAATAAGCGGACCTGCTTATCAACCCAGAAGCCAGCCCCGCCGGGGGCGGCGGGTGGGGTGTCTGCTGGTGCTGCTGCTACTCCTGTTGTTTGCCGGCGGGACCCTGGGAGCCGTTTACTACCAACCTGCTTTGGTGGACCAGGGAATGTCGGTGCTGGGAGCAGTCATCCCGGCGCTCCAGACACCCACGCAGACAAATACGGCTACGGTTGAAGGTTCGCGGCCGATCGCCGGCAATAATGCTGCCACGCCAACCGAGAACGCGCAGGCAAACCCCAGCCAGCCAATATCCCTGCCTGCCTCTCCTTCCGCACCAGCAGTTACTCGCCGGCCAACCCAGACTCCAAGACCAACGGAAACGCCAATTCCCACCTCGACGCCCGTCGGGGGCGGTAAGGGCCAGATTGCATTTGCCTCAGATAGGAGCGGTCTGCCGCAAATCTGGCTGATGAATGCCGGTGGCACCGGGCACAAGCAGATTACGGAGATGGATGAAGGGGCCTGCCAGCCGAGCTGGTCCCCGGACGGCGGCAGGCTGGTGTTTATCTCGCCCTGCGCCTTCAACCAGGAGATTTACCCGGGAGCAAGCCTCTTCATTATTAACGCGGATGGAACGAACCTGACCCCGTTGCCAACCATTCCAGGCGGCGATTTCGACCCGGTCTGGTCGCCCGATGGCACCCGGATCGCTTTCACATCCGTGCGGGATTTCAACAGAGCCCAGATTTACGTCATAAACCTGGAAGATGAAACGGTCCGCTCGCTCTCAGCAAACAAGGTGCGAGATTCCCAACCAACCTGGCATCCGGATGGCAGCCGGATTGCATTTATCAGCACGCGCCGCGGTCCTTTTCAGATATGGACCATGAAAGACGACGGCACTGAGCCCGAAATTCTCTCACGGAGCGGCAGCCTGAAGAACACACATCCAGTCTGGGCTCCCGATGGACAGCTGATCCTGTTCACCCAGAGCGAGGTGCTGGGCGGCGTCCCGCGCCTGGTTGCCGGCCGCTTTGACGGCGAGACGTATATGGAGACAAAACTCGTTCCGGACGCAACGCCTATGCGAGAAGGTGCGTTTTCGCCAGACGGTTTTTGGCTGGCCTATGAGAGTTGGCCGGAGGGCGGCAACCACGATATTTTTATTATGACGACCAATGGCCTGGCTCGCCAGAACCTGACCGACGACCCGGCTTTTGACTTTGACCCGGCATGGAGACCTGCGAGCGTTAAGCCGTAAGGCGCGGAGATTGGGGGAATTACCAAATCGCTTGCACATCGTACTTGAGGATGTCCTGGTCCGCTGTTATTAATGCGATACCTTCTAGCTTGCTCTGTACAATCAGCAGCCGGTCGAAAGGATCGCCATGGTGGTCTGGTAATCCAAATGCGTTTAGCGCATGACTCAGTTGAATCGGCAGGCTCTGAAAACCGTTGATAGTAAGCTGCTCGGCGATAAAGCGCTCTGGTGTGTCAGGGAGCTGGATTCTTTTACGATGGGCTTTAATGGCGATTTCCCATCCACAAGCTGCGCTGAAGAAGACCTCATTTCTCCCATCGGCGATAACCTGCCGAGCGCGGCGAGAAAGGCGTGGGTCATCGGTAATCCACCAAAGAAAAGCGTGAGTGTCCAAAAGCGCTTTCATAGTTCTTGGAACTCGGGCAATGGTTCGTCGAAGTCCGCCGATACTTCAACCTGGCTCTTTGCGCTTCCCGGAACTCGCTCCGTTGATCACTACGAGGACGGTGCTGCCCTCGTGACCCACCACGCCTAAGGGCAAGGGCAGGTGGGCCCTGAAAGCGGCGGCTACCAGGAAGACGATTACCGCTTGCTTCCGGGGGATTTCGGGCAGCAGGCGGCGAAGGGCAGGGGTTTCAGCAGGAGCGGGCTTGTAATTTATTTAACTTTCAGGCATAATCTGTTTTCGCATAGATGAGAATTCGTTGAGAAGGAATCTGAAGCGATGACGAACCAAGGAAGAGATAGGGCGGCCCAGAATCGAGGCAGTGTTCCCCGAATTCCGTGGATCTGGTTGGTGGCTGGCGCCTTAGTGCTGGTTGCGATTGTAGCTCTCGTATGGCAAACCCAGACACGGGCAGCATTCGTTCTTCAAGACGGCCAGGAAGAGCTGCTGGTGCTAATCCGCAACGACGCCTCGGGCATTTACCAGGTTCAGTACCGCGGGCGCCAGCCCGTCCAGCTGCAGTGGATTAAGCCCATGTTGGCGGGCCAGATTTTGCACGTTGACGTTAGAGAGGTGGCGGTAAGCAAGGATTCGGCGGAAGTGGTCCTGGAGCAGCCTGCCGGCACCCTGCCTGAAGCTCAAGAAATATCCTTGCAGCCAGGCGATGTGTTCAATATCAGGGTCACGGTGCGAGGACAATCCATCGGTGGCAACTACCTGTATGGCTTTCGCATCGGTTATCAGGACGGGGGCGGGGAACAGACATTTGAGCTGGTAATGGACTTCGATTACGCTATCATCGTCGAATAAAATCAAATCTCCTGCGGCGGGCGAGTAGTTGTCTGACAATTGACATTACCGGCTTTCTCTGCTAAACTTGTTGTCAGACAAGTGGTCGCTGATCTATAAAGACTATGTCCACGCTACTTATTCGCCACGCCGCATTCGTTGTAACTATGGATGACCATCGCCGGGAGATCCCCGACGGTGGTCTTTTTATTCGGGATGGTTTTATCGAGCAGGTAGCGAAAACGAACGAACTGCCGGAATCGGCCGACGAAATTCTGGATTTGTCCGGTCAAATCGTATTACCCGGCCTGGTGAACACGCACCACCACTTTTACCAGACGCTGACCAGGGCGGTCCCGCAAGTTCAAGAGGCCAACCTTTTCAACTGGCTCAAAACCCTGTACCCTATCTGGGCGCGGCTGACCCCTGAGGATATCCGCATCTCGACCCAGATTGCCCTGGCGGAGCTGGCGCTATCGGGCTGCACCACGGCCTTCGACCACCTTTATCTTTTCCCGAATGGTTCCAAACTGGATGACGAGATTCACGCCGGTAAGCAGGTTGGTCTGCGCCTGCACGCCTCCCGCGGCTCGATGAGCCTGGGAGAGAGCGATGGAGGCCTGCCGCCGGATAGTGTCGTCCAGTCTGACGCAGCTATTTTAAAGGACTCCCAAAGACTGATCGAGGAGTACCACGATGCGGACCCTGGTTCCTTCCTGCAGTTGGTGATCGCCCCGTGTTCGCCATTTAGCGTGACGCCTGAACTCATGCGGGAAAGCGCAAGTTTGGCCAGGGAATACGGCGTCCGGCTGCACACCCACCTGGCAGAAACCGAGGACGAGGAGGCTTTCTGCCTGGAGCACTTTGGGCATCGCCCGGTCGGCTATATGGAAGCGCTCGGGTGGATCGGGCGAGACGTTTGGTTCGCCCATTCGGTATACGTAAACCAGGCCGAAATAAGCCTGTATGCTCAGACCGGCTGCGGTGTAGCGCATTGTCCGACCTCCAATATGCGCCTGGCTTCAGGCATCGCCCCGGTTTTGGAAATGCTTTCGAGAGGTGTTAAGGTCGGGATCGGGGTAGATGGCTCTGCGAGCAATGATGGATCGCATATGCTGGCTGAAGCCCGCCAGGCGATGATGGTTGCACGCTTGCGGGCTGGTCTGCTCGGTGCCTCCCGGTCGGATGGAGAAAATGCAATCTTGATGAGCGCGCGGCAGGTGCTTGAAATCGCAACGCGCGGCGGGGCCGCTGTGCTGGGACGAATGGATATCGGGTCCCTTGAATCCGGCAAATGCGCTGACTTTTTTACGATCGATCTTAACCGTCTGGAATATGCCGGTGCCCTGCATGACCCGGCAGCCGCGTTGATCTTCTGCGCTCCTGTTCAAGCGGAAAATACTGTGGTTGGTGGGCGGTTCGTGGTCCGGCAAGGGGAGTTGGTGACACTGGACCTGCCGACGCTCATCGAGGCGCATAACCAGGCGGCGCAGCGATTGTTATCAGGTTGAAGCTAGGGTGAGATGACAGGAGCAACAATGCCCACCGATTTGATTAGCCAGGGGAGGCGGACCCTGGTCGATGTGGCCATGGGAAGGAAGCCCGCCGATCTGCTCGTTCTCAATGGGAGCTGGGTTTCCGTGCAGTCGGGCGAGATCATCCCCACAACCGATGTCGCCGTTGTCAACGGGCGGATTGCCTACGTTGGGCCGGACGGTTCACACACTCGAGGCGAGCGCACCAGGGTCATCGATGCAGCGGGCCGCTACCTGGTGCCAGGGTTGCTGGATGCGCATATGCACGTTGAATCCGGCATGCTGACGGTTACCGAATTCGTTCGAGCGGTGATCCCGCACGGCACTACCGGCATGTTTGTTGACCCGCACGAGATCGCCAATGTATTCGGTCTGAACGGGGTGCGCTTGATGGTGGATGAGGCGCGCACCCAGCCGATTCACGTCTGGGTGCAGATGCCGTCGTGCGTGCCGTCTGCGCCTGGCCTGGAGACTCCGGGTGCCAGAATCGGTCCAGAAGAGGTGGCTGAGGCTATGAGCTGGGATGGCATCATAGGCCTGGGAGAGATGATGAATTTCCCCGGAGTGTTCAATGGCGATGAACAGATGCACGCCGAGATGGCGGAGACACGCAGGGCCGGGAAGGTGATCGGTGGGCATTACGCCTCCCCCGACCTGGGGCTGCCTTTCCATGGTTACGTTGCCGGCGGACCGCAAGACGACCACGAGGGCACTCGCATGGAAGACGCCGCTGCGCGAGTGCGCCAGGGCATGAAAGCCATGCTCCGCCTGGGCTCCGCCTGGCATGACGTTGCCGAGCAGGTGCGCGCTATTACCGAGCTGGGACTTGACCCGCGTCATTTCATTCTGTGCACGGATGATTGCCATTCAGGGACCCTGGTGAACGAAGGTCACGTCAACCGCGCCGTGATTCAGGCGATTTCGTGCGGGGTGCCGCCAGTCACGGCAATTCAGCTGGCAACCCTCAACACCGCTGAGCACTTCGGCGTGGCGGGAGACGTCGGATTGATTGCACCGGGCAGATCCGCCGACATTTTGATCGTCAGCGATCTGCCGAAACTTCAGATCGAGCAAGTAATCGCCAAGGGCCAGGTCGTGGCGGAAAATGGGCGCCTGGCGCGAGAGCTGCCGGCTTATGTTTACCCTGAGTGGGCGACCAGCTCTGTTCACCTGGGCCGGCCCCTTTCCGCCGAAGATTTCCGACTGCATGCTTCAATTGCTGGCGAACAGGCAACCGCCAACATCATCGGTGTTATCGAAAATCAGGCCCCGACCAGTCACCTGCGGATGATTGTACCCATCCAGAATGGAGAGGTTCGGGTGGATCTGGAGCGAGACTTCGCCAAGATCGCGCTGGTCGAACGCCATAGGGGGACAGGAGGCGTACAGGTCGGGCTGGTGCACGGTTTTGGTTTCAACCAGGCCTGCGCGGTAGCTTCGACTGTAGCCCACGACAGCCACCATATGATCGTCGTTGGAACGGATGAGTCCGATATGGCAAAGGCTGCCAATGAGCTGGCCCGCGTAGGCGGTGGACAGATCGTGGTACGGCATGGGGAGATCATGGGCCTGGTAGAACTACCCATCGCCGGATTAATGTCCAATGAAAGAGCGGAAGTAGTGGCTGACAAGGCCGCTTCTGTCCTGGAAGGATTCAAGGCGTGCGGGTGCCAGCTCAATAATCCCAACATGCAGCTAAGCTTGTTGGCGCTGGTGGTTATTCCCGAGCTGCGTATCTCGGATCTGGGTTTGGTAGATGTGAACCGTTTCGATTTCGTTCCTGTCTTAGAGGAGTAACCATAAGGATAACGGATTGGAGGATCAAATTGGCTGAGTTATCGAATCATCACTCTCTCTCGCAGCGCTTGCACGAATCGCTCCATAAAGTCATTAGGACCACAGAGACGGGAGCGCGTCTGCCCTCTGAACCCAATCTGGCCCGCAGACTGGGCGTTTCGCGAGCAACCTTGCGGGAAGCGATGCGCACGTTTGAAACTCAAGGATTAATCCAGCGACGCCAGGGCGTGGGGACTTTTGTAGTGCGCCCGGCCCACGTGATCGAAAGCGGACTGGAGGTGCTAGAAAGCGTTGAATCACTAGCAAAGCGCATTGGGCTCCAGGTTGCCATGGGGGAACTGAAATTTGAACACCGGCCCGCGACGAAGGACGAAGCAGATATCCTGCAGTTGAGCGCAAACGCCTCAGTGATCTGCTTATCCAGAGTAATTCGAGCCGAGGACCGTCCGGTTGCCTATTTTGTCGACACGGTGCCCGCCAATGTTCTCAGCGAGGAGGCAGTGCGTGCGGGCTTCCGCGGTTCTGTGTTGGAGCTGTTCCTCGAGTTGGGGGAGCCTCGACTGGTCAACTCGCGTTGCGAAATCAGTGCGGTGGCGGCGGACCGGGACATCGCTCGAGCGCTTAACATTCAACGCGGGGATGCGCTGCTGAGGTTTATCTCGCACCTGTACGCCGTAGATGGGAGGGTAGTGGATTATTCGCTGAGCTACTTCCTGCCCGGATACTTCAGCTTTCATGTTGTGCGGGAATTGGATTTAAGTAATAAGTAATAAGGACCTAAAGCTCTATATCATTATTCAGGAGGATCCAAAAGATGCGTAGTTTTATGGGACGTGACATTCTATCGCTCAAAGAGTTCGAGCGCGGGGAATTTTTCCGGGTTTTTGAAGCTGCCGATCAGCTGGCGCCCTTTGCCCGCAACCGCCAGAACACCGACTTGCTGGCCGGAAAGACGTTGGTGACCGCGTTCTACCAGCCGAGCACCCGGACGCGCCTGGCGCATGAGGCAGCCATGCATCGTCTGGGCGGACATGTGACTGGTTTTGCCGATGCCAAGATGACCCGTGCCGGCGACTTTTACCAGGAGTCGATCAAAGACACTGTGAAAATGCTGGAATTCTACGGCGATGTGATTGTGATGCGTCACTTTCAGCAAGGCGCGCCGCATGAGGCGGCCAAATGGGCGTCGATACCAATCATCAATGGCGGGGATGGCTGGGGCGAGCATCCTACCCAAATTCTGACCGACCTTTACACCGTGCTGAGCGAGAAGGGCCGCATCGACGGGCTCAATTGGGTGGCTGTTGGTGACATGCGGATGCGCACCATGCACTCATTAGGCTATGCCCTAACCCAGTTCGACTGTCCAATTACTTTCATCTCGCCGCCCGAGATGTCGCTCACCGATGAATTCAAATCGGAATTAGCTCAGTACAGCCTGAACTTCAAAGAGGTCGAGCATATTGAACAGGTCATCGGCGAAGCCGACGTGATTCTGGTTGAGCCGGTTGTGCAGCCTGATTACACAAAATCACGTGATGAGCGCTCCGGCGATGTAGGTCAAACCCCGGCGAATTACAAAATCACCCGGGAACTGCTCGCAAACAGCGCCAAATCCGATGCCATCTTGCTGCACTCCCTGCCGCGCATGGATGAAATTCCCACCGATGTGGATATCACCCGTTGGTCCCGCTACTGGCAAGAGGCTTTCAATGGCGTGGTAATGCGCATGGCGCTGTTGGCCTTAGTCTTAGGGGCAATGGAATAAAGGGTCCGACTAATGACTAGGAGACTATATTGATGCAAACCGATCTTCGCGGCCGCGATTTGATAGGTGATTTGGATTTCAGCAAGGAGGAGGTTGAGACCGTCCTCGAGGTAGCTTTCGACCTCAAACGTAAACGCGCCCTGGGTGAACCACACCCTTACCTGCGCGACAAAGTCCTGGCGATGTTATTCTTCTTCTCCAGCACCCGCACGCGCGGTTCCTTTGAAGCTGGGATGGCGCAGCTAGGCGGGCACGCAGCCTTCATTGAATCACGTACAACCCAGATATCCCATGGCGATACCGAAAAAGAAATGGGCGAGATATTTGGCCGCTACTTCGATGGCATCGCCATCCGTCATGTGGATTGGGGTGTGGGGAATCAGTACCTGAATTTCGTTGCCGAAGCATCCCGCGTGCCGGTGCTGAACATGCAGTGCGATGTTTACCACCCGTTCCAATGCCTGGCCGATTTGATGACCATTATTGAAAAGAAGGGTTCCAATCTGCGCGGCAGGAAAATGGTTGTGTCCTGGGCTTATGCAGCCTCCTATCTAAAACCCATATCCGTGCCACAGTCGCTGATCCTTCAAATGCCGCGCTTCGGATTGGATGTTGTTTTGGCCCACCCTCCGGAGTTCAGTCTCATGCCGGTGATTGTGGAGCAGGCGCAGGAGCAGGCGAAAAAGTTTAAGACCGGCTTCGAGGTAATCTCCGATGCGAACGGCATGGAAGCCGCCTTCCAGGATGCAGATATTATCTACGCCAAATCATGGGGCCCGCTGCTGACTACGACAGAGTCTGATGAAGGCAAGCGCATCCAGGATCAGTATAAGCACTGGATCACCGACCAGAAGAAGATGTCTCTTGCCAGGGACGACGCCATCTACATGCACCCGCTGCCGGCCGACCGGGACATCGAGGTGACCAGCGAAGTGATGGATGGACCCAATTCCGTGGTCTTCGATGAAGCCGAGAACCGCCTGCACGCCCAGAAGGCGGTGATGGCTTTGACGATGAGGTAGACAGGTAGACAAAGGAAACAGGTAGACAGGTAGACAATGGAAACTAAATATATTGAGTACGATTCACCGGGCACGCCTGGAAAGAGCGGATTCGAGGATCTGGAGTGTTATAAACTCGCGCTTGCTGTGATGTCGAGCGTCCACCAATTCGCGAAAACTTTGCCTCCTGAAGAGAGATATGATTTAGCTATTCAGGTTCGGCGCTCCTCAAAAGCTATCGCAGCAAATATTGCCGAAGGATATGGTCGTTACCATTATTTGGATAGTCTCCGGATGTACTCTATAGCTCGTGGAGAGATAAATGAAACTTTGGCACATCTGATAAACGCGCGTATATTGAGTTACATCGAACAAGAGAAGTTTGAAACTATTTACGCCTTGATCCGGAAAGCGGAGATGACCTTGAACGGATATATGAATTACGTTCGCAAGCGCCAGAACGGTCACAAAGAATATGGAGATCGCTTCATAGCTGATGGATCCGTGGACAATCTTTTTGAAGTAAATAATTAGGAGCTGGATGGAGACAAGGAGATGGGACAGATTTGCTCGAATCGAATCC
>DATCIL010000111.1:0-5057 GCA_036507795.1 Anaerolineales bacterium
GAGCGGCCAGGCCGGCTTTTTCCAGTAGAGGCAGCCGCGCGATAGCGGCTTCCAGGTGCGTCAGCTCCCAGTCTGGATCGATGTTCTGGTCGAATCCGGGTTTCTCGCCGGGGTTGGACATGCCCGTGAGCAGCCCTTCCCCCTCCCGGTGAAAGTACAGGGATTGGGCGAAGTCAATCACAAAAGGGAAATCTGCCGGGATATCGGACAATGGGGCCGTGGTGAGAATTTGGCGGCGCACGGGAGTGATGGGAATGTTTACACTCGCCATTTCGCCGATCACGCCCGCCCAGGGGCCGGCGGTGTTGACGAGTACCGGGGTTGAAATGTTGCCCAGGCTGGTCTCGATGCCGCTGATCTTGCCGTGGTCTACGCAGATACCCGTCACTTCAGCGGCGTTGAGCGTTTTGACGCCCATTTGCTGGCCGCGGTTGATATAGCCCATGACCGTCCCGTTAGGGTCGGCCAAAGCATCGTCAGCGTGCCAGGTGGCCGCGATGATGTCCTGCAGCCGCATCAGGGGCAAGCGCTGGCGCACTTCATCTCCTTCAAGCCACTCGGTCTTTACCCCCAGGCGATGCTGCATTTCAACGTTCTTGCGAAACTTGTTGGTATCCTCTTCTTCGGAAAGTAGAAACAGGTAGCCGCACCTGCGGTAGTCTACTGCCTGCCCGATCTCTTCTCCAAAGCGCTCGAACATGGGCAGGCTTTCGATGGAAAGGCGCACATTGACTTCCGTGGCGAACTGGTAGCGAATGCCCCCCGCGCAGCGCCCTGTCGCGCCCTGACCAAAGAAATCTTCTTTCTCGAGAAGCACTATATTTTTCTGTCCCCGCTCAGCCAGATGATAGGCGGTGCTGGCCCCCATAACCCCACCCCCAATGATCACAATGTCGGCAGTCTTTGGAAGAGTCATCGTCGGATGCTAATTTTCTCCGGTTGGTTTGTGTGAGTCTCATTTTACCTTATCCCCAACTCGTCGCAAAAAAACCTGAACCGCGAAGGGTTGCTAAGAAGCAGCTGAGCCAAGGCGGGCAAAGACCGCCCGAGCGCAAAGATACGCGAAGATTTTTTAGAATCCTTCGCGTATCTTGCCGTTCTTCGCATCTTCGCGGTTCTTCTTTATTATCCTGATTACTGGCCCCCGGTTTTTGGCCCTAATAGGAACCACGTTTCCAGTTCGCCTTTTCCTTTTACCAGGATTCTTCCGCGCCGTTCGCAGACATAGTCGGATTGGATCAGGCGGTAAGTTGCCGGCGTGATCTGAATTCTCCCGGCTACGCCTTGCGATTCCATCCGGCTGGCCACATTCACCGCATCCCCCCAAACGTCATAAACAAACTTATTGCGCCCGATGACACCGCCGACCAGCGGGCCGGAGTTGATGCCGATTCGAAATTGAATGGGTTTCCCATTTTTGGCGGGTCGATTCTGAATGTAGTCCTTCATCTCCAGCGCCGCCCGAGCGACGGCCTGGGCATGGTCGGAACGCGGCCGCGGTACCCCGGCCACCGCCATGTAGTTGTCGCCGATCGTGCGGATCTTCTCGAGTCCATGCTTTTCGACCAACATATCGAAGTGGGAAAAGACCTCGTTGAGCAGCTCGACCATCTCCACCGGCGACAATTCAGCGGTGAGCGGGGTAAAATCGACCAGGTCCGCAAATAAGATGCTGGCTTCATCAAAATGATCGGCAATGGTGCGCTCCTCGTTTTTCAAGACGGCGGCAATTTCCTTGGGCAAGATATTAAGCAGTAATCGCTCTGATTTTTCCTCCTCGATCTGGAGCAGGCGATAGGCTTCTTCCCGCTGCCTCAGGAAATAATTCAGGGTGACAAAAGCAATGCTGGAGACGGCGGCAATATTTAACACGAAAAAGCTGCTGATCATCGGCATGGGCAGGTTGTTGCTTGCCCTGACATAAGGCTGTGCAAACCCGGTGAGGATCACAATGACCAGATACGTCAGCCACCATCGGGTGGCGCGTTTGGAGCCATACAATATCAGGGCGCCCAGTGGGCTGATCAACGACCAAAGATTGACGGCGCTTGAATTCAGGAAGCCGCCCAGGACGAACATTTGAAGGTTGGGAAGCGCCAAACCCATCAGCAGCTGGCTGAGCAGTATGGCGCGGTGGCGGTGCGTAATGCCGAACAGGACCAGGCTCAACAGGGTTACGACTGAATAGAACAGGGAAATTGCCGCGGCTGAAGGCTCATCGAAAATCAAATAGATCGCAGCCCATAAGGCTGTAGCTGCGATAACCATCACGCTGCCGGTCACCAGCAGCGTTTTCTGCAGCCGGACATCATCCGAATCGCCGGGTTCAACGCCGACCAGCGAGGTCCAGGAAATGATGGATTGGAGGAGTTCTTTTACTAACACTTTGAATTTCTAGGGTTCATTTGAAGGGAATCAAATCGCGGGCAGATTGGAGACTTTTGGTCCGATATAGTCTATCCCAAATTTATCGAAATTGCAAACGCAACCCGGGTTGAGGTGGTTATAATTGACATTCGCTTATCCCCATCGCGGACGAGCCGGAGGGAATCCGTTAACGGAAAGCCTTGCGAAGGTTCGTTTCCAATGCCTTCGCCTTCATCGGAAACCTTCGCAAGGCTGTTTTCAAGTTACATGAATCGTCTTACTGCATTCGAACGCACTGCCTTATTCCCAATCCTCCTTCTGCTGGCGATTTCTCTCGCCTGCAACTTTCCCATGCTGCGCCCGCCGCAACCTGAGGATGAAGGCCTGCCGTTGCCTGAGTTGCCGGCGTCTACTGCAGCTCCGCTTCCTCCAGATGTCACGCTGGCGCCTCCTGTCCCGTCGCCCACGCCCACTGCCGCGATTGAGGGCACCTTTGAAGCGCCTGCCGGCGACGAGCATTCCTGGACTTATCCGGCGCAGCCCGGCGATACGCTGGCTGCGGTGGCGAGCCGTTTTGGCGTTGAAACGGACCAGGTGGCCTCTCCCGAGCTCATCCCACCTGAGGGGTTTATTCCCTCCGGCCAAATTTTAACCATTCCCAACGTGCTGGACGAGCTGGTCTCCGCCGCTCCTTTGCTGCCGGACGGAGAAGTCATTTATTCGCCTTCCACGGTTGGCTTTGACATAAGCGATTTCATTGCCCGCAGTGGCGGGTTTTTGAGCGCTTATCAAGAGGAAGTAGAAGGCGAACGGCTCTCGGGCGCTCAAATTGTACAGCGTGTGGCCGAAGAGACTTCCACCAACCCGAGGCTGCTGCTGTCGTTTCTGGAATACCGTTCTGGCTGGGTAACCGGCGAGCCGCAGAATTCAGAAAAGGTCATATACCCCATCGGATTTTACGTCCCCGGTTACCGGGGGTTGTACCTGGAACTTTCTCTGGCGGCCAAACAGCTCAACATCGGTTACTACGGCTGGCGGCTGGGGACCGTCGCCGAGCTGGTCTTCCCGGACGGAAGCCGGCGGCGCTTAAACCCGACGCTCAACGCCGGCACGGTCGCCGTTCAATATCTCTTCTCAAAATTCTATCGACCGGTTTTATGGGATGACACACTATACGGTGCGGATAATTTTTTTCTGCTGCATTTTCAACTGTTTGGCGACGCCTGGGAACGGTCCGCGGCAAGCGGCCCGCTGCTGGACGCTGCCCTGGCGCAGCCGGACCTCGAGTTGCCCTTTGCCCCTGGAGAGCGCTGGTCCTTCACCGGCGGCCCACACAGATCCTGGAACACCGGCACACCCCTGGGAGCCCTGGACTTCTCCCCGGTCACCGGCGATCCGCCCTGTCTGGCATCCGGCGCCTGGGTCACCGCTTCCGCAGGCGGTGTTGTCGCGCGGGCCGAGCGCAACCTGGTGGTCCTGGATCTGGATGGGGATGGTTACGAACAAACTGGTTGGGTTTTGTTTTACCTGCACGTGGCCGATCGCGACCGGATCGTGGCGGGCGCGTGGGTGGGCGCGGACGAGCCGATCGGACATCCCTCCTGCGAGGGCGGCAACGCCACCGGGACGCACGTGCACATTGCCAGGAAATACAATGGTGAGTGGCTGTCTGCAGATGGACCGGTGCCTTTTGTGCTCAGTGGCTGGCGGGCGGCAAATGGGTCGAGATATTATGAGGGCTACCTGATCAAGGACGACCAGTTGGTGGCCTCAAATCCGGGCGGTTCACGCTCTTCGATTATCATACGCCAGCCATAGTTAAATCACGCTCTCGCCACCGTCCCCAAATCATGCTCTCGCCGCCGTCCTCGGCGGCGACCCCCTGGCCCGCTGGGCCGGGGACGGTCCTGCCAAACGCATATCTTTCGGATAGGAAACGAATGGCGAGGGTCTGGTTAAGTTGAAATCCCCAGCCCGTTAATAAGCTTGTCAACCTTTTCCCACACATCCAGCCTGCCAGCCTGTTCACCAAATTCGACCTGGGCTTCCACTGGCAGGGAACCCGTGATTCCCGCCAGGATTGCTCGCCCTTGATCCTTGGTCTCCCGCCAGCTGACGTGGTGGTTTACGACCAGCGTGGCCAGGTCTCGAGCCCGTTCGGCCCCACCGGTCGCTGTGTATAGTTCGGCGACGCCGGCCAGGGCTACCAGGGCGATCCCCAGTTCGTCCGCCTCTTTCGCTCGCTTCAATGCTTGTGTAAAATAATCTCGAGAGCGGGCGTAATTTCCTGAACTGGATGATGCTCTCCCTAATCCGGTAAGCGCGTAGGACATGGCCCAGCTGTGCCCGGCTGCCAGGGCGTATTTCAGGCTTTCCCCAAACTGCCGTTCCGCTTCGCCAAGATCATTCCTGGCCAGCGCCAGGTCACCCAGGCCGCGATGGTAGAAGGTAATACCGTTCGGGTCTTCGAACCGGTCAAGCAGAGCCTTGTGATCTTCGTAACAGCTGCGCGCCTTATCGTGTTCGCCCATAACGCGGTAGATTTCCCCCAATTCCCACAGGGACCAGGCCTCGCTGAAAATATCTCCTACTTCGCGCGCAAGGGCCAGACTGCGCTGGCGGGTGCGCCAGGCGTGATCGATATCGCTGTAGCGCAGCGCCTCGTAACTCTCTTTTGAAAGCATATGTGC
>DATCIL010000112.1:0-8529 GCA_036507795.1 Anaerolineales bacterium
ATTCCATCACGGGCGGATTCGTCTACCGCGGGACGGAATTCCCCGATTTAGAGGGCATTTACTTCTACGGGGATTTTACTTCCGGCAGAATCTGGGGACTCCAGAATGAAATCATTGCGGATGAGAGAGTATGGGAGTCAATTGAGCTGCTGGACAGCCCTTATCAAATTTCCACTTTCGGTGAGGACCAGGCCGGGGAGCTCTTCCTGGCCGATTATGGAGCAGGCGAAATCTACCAGATCGTATCGCCGTAGAGCCAGATACTCTCACTATGATGTCATTGCGAGTATCACCACAGCGCCAGCGCTCTTCTTACCCGAGGAAACTGTCATTGCGAAGGAGCGGAGCGACTGAAGCAATCTCCTCCGTGGACGGAGACTGCGGCAGCGAAGAGCGCTGCTTGGCTTCGCTCGCAGTGACAGTTTCTAAGGAGGCGTTCTCTGCCGAAGCAGCGTTCTCAAGCTGCTGAGCTGCTTCCGAGCAGCCCTTATGCAGCCGCTGCCGCAGTCTCCCGCACGGCTCGGATGAGATTGCGGTGCCCAAGAACGCTGCTCCGCAGAAACCGCTCCTGCTAAGAAACAGGAAATCTACTTCAATATGTAATAAGTGGCTCGCTTATCACCGATTTTCAACAGAACACCCTTGCTCGCCAGATCGGCCAGGTCCCGGCGCAGAGTTTCGGGATGCACGTCCGGCGAGAGCTCCTGATACTCACGATTGGTAATACGCCGGTGAGTGGCCAGGTAATTGAGCGCTTTCTCCTGGCGCACGTTTAGATCGAGCTCCTTATACCGGGAAAGATCAACTTCAGGTTGGACCCGAGAGGGTTCAGCATAAAGCGTCACCCGAAAATTTCCGACGACCTCCTCAAACCGCGGTTTATTCAAACCGTTTTGCCGCATCAAAGTAACCACGCGATCCAGGCCATATCCTAGCCTTTCCACGAATCCCAGATCGGAGAGCGCCTGAACGATGACAGGATTGCGCGAAAACCGCGCTTCGAGCAAGTTCTCCAGGGTGACTGGACCAGGTAAACCACCCGGAGAACTGACTTCCAAACGGTCGGCAAAAAGGTTCAGGTGGATATTATCCCCTTGCTGATTATAGCTTCTATGGGCAACTGCGTTTACCAGCAGCTCCCGGACTGCTTCAAAAGGATATTCCAGGACCTCCTCGTGCGACAAACCCACCAGACGAACGACTCGCCGGAGATGATCATGGATAAAAATCTCGGCCTGGCGCAGCTGTTCCGGAAGGGAGCCGCCAATTTCCTGCTTCATAAACCGGTCACCAAAGGCGACCCCTGAAAAACGGGCGGCCAGGATGGAAGCGGACGGCAACCAGCGCTGCGGGGTCCGCCCGAAGAGCAGCAGGGCACCATAAGTTGGCCGCAATTCCCCATCTTTGCGGCCCAGACAACCACGCCGCAAAAGGATTTCGTCGGAGCTTTCTGATCCGGGAAAATTCAGCTTGCGAAGGTAATCTTCAACCTGATTGTCATCCAGGTCCCCCAGGCAGGCGTCCGGTGGGATTCGGGACTCGAATTGTACTTCGCCCCGTTCCATCAGCAACTGGCGCAACCGTCGCGGCGGTATTGGCTCGTTATGGGATCCCGCTCGCCAGAGATAACGCCCTTCGACATTGTACACATTCGGCAGTCCGGATGGCACCGTAATCCATACGACCCCGTCGCGCCCGGCCATCCGCAACTCTGGAACAGGCAAGACCAGGGAAGGATCTGCCAACAAGGCTGCCTGAAAGACACGATCGATGGCTTCCTGTGGATCGCGGATACCGTGGACCTGGCCGGAGCGAGGCGCAATTCCCAGCAAGACAATACCGCCGGATGAATTTGCCATGCTCACCAGAGTAGCAGCCAACTTGGAAAGGGGCACATCCTCAGGAAACCACTGCAATTCTGGCCCCATTCCTGTGGCTAAGAGATGGTCGATATCATGCGTGCTGGTCGCAGCGGTCATGCTCCCGGTTGAATGGGCGGCGATTTGCCCGTAGATTTTGCCGACGGAGAGGTGGTTCGTTTTGCCCGTGGTTGTTTTGGTCGTGGTGGTTTAAGCGCCACTTCGATGACCTGGTCCATGTGATCGACGGGGATAATGCGTAGCTCGGACCTGGCCCGTTTGGATATCTCCGCCAGATCTTTTTTGTTGCGCTGCGGGAGAAGAATGGTCTTGAGTCCGACCCGGTGAGCTGCGAGAACCTTCTCTCTGACACCGCCAACCGGCAGTATGCGCCCACGCAAGGTGATCTCACCGGTCATGCCCACGTCTTTGAAAACCTCCCGTCCGGTGAACGCCGAGATCAACGCGGTAGCGATGGTGATCCCCGCGCTGGGACCATCCTTTGGAATGGCACCTTCCGGAATGTGGATGTGGATATCGACATTGTCGTATAACTCTGGATCGAGATCCAGCTGGCGGGAACGCGATTTAAGATAGGAAAGGGCGGCCTGCGCCGATTCCTGCATTACGTTTCCGATCTGGCCAGTGATCTGCAAATTGCCCTTGCCTTCTGTGAGCAGCACCTCCACCGGCATGATTTCCCCACCGTTCTCCGTCCAGGCGATTGCTGTAGCGACGCCGATCTCATCCTGACCTTCGGCCTCTAGAGAGAAGAATTGTGGCGGACCCAGGAAACGTTCAACAGACGAAGACCCGATTTGGCTGGGGAACCGTTTCTTCTCTGCCTTTGAGCGGGCGAGCTTGCGGCACACCCTTCCGATTTCACGCTCCAGGTTGCGCACTCCCGCCTCATAGGTATACTCTCGGATGATGCGCGTCAGAGCCTGGCTAGAAATCCGCACCTCGTCCTTCTCGATCCCATTCTCTTCTAGCTGGCGAGGGATGAGGAAGCGCCGCGCGATGGCCAGCTTCTCTTCTTCGATGTAGCCCGGAAACTCGATCACCTCCATGCGATCGAGCAAGGCGGGAGGGATCGTTCCCGTGGTATTCGCGGTGGTGATGAAAAGCACAGTGGAAAGATCGTACGGCAATTCCAAATAATGATCTGAGAAGGCATGATTTTGCTCCGGATCCAGCACCTCGAGCAAAGCCGAGGCCGGGTCACCACGAAAATCCTGTCCCAGTTTGTCAACCTCATCCAACATGAATAGCGGATTGATGGAACCAGCCCGGCGCATAGTCTGCAAGATGCGACCGGGCAGCGCTCCAATATAAGTTCGGCGGTGGCCGCGAATTTCGGCTTCATCGTGCACACCGCCCAGAGAAAGACGAACGAACTTTCTGCCAAGCGCATCCGCAATGGATTGCCCCAACGATGTCTTGCCGGTTCCCGGAGCACCCACGAAACAAAGGATCGGCTGGCGGGACCGCTTGGGATTCAAACTGCGGACGGCGATATACTCCAATATCCGCTCTTTCACCCGCGGCAAGCCATAATGATTTTTCTCTAAAACCTTGCTGGCGTTGCGCACCTCCAGGTTGTCTTCGGTAGCCTCAGTCCAGGGCAGGTCCAGGATCCACTCAATATAGGTCCGGATAATGCCTACCTCTGGGGACATGGGCGGCATCTGGCTCAAACGATCTACTTCTTTGATCGCCCTCAGCTGCACTTCCTCAGGGAGACTGACGCCCTCTATACGACTGCGCAGCTCCTGGATCTCGCGCGTCCAAATATCACCTTCGCCCAGCTCCGATTGGATGACCTTCATCTGCTCCCGCAGATAAAACTCGCGCTGGCTCCGGTCCACTTCTCCCTGGGCGCGTGTATGAATCTCATCTTCCAGTTCAAGGACATCCGCCTCCTGCGCGAGTAGAGTCACCAGGCGTTTAAGGCGCTCCAAAGGATCGAGGATGCCCAGGAGCTCCTGCTTCTCCTCAAGAGGTGGTGATATTGCCGTGATGATCATATCGGCCAGCCAGCCGGGTTCCTGCAGATTCAGCGCATATAAATAGGCCTCTTCCGGCAGGCTACGGTCCAATTGCACACAGCGCTGAAAAAGCTCCAGCGCTGTTCGCATGGTGGCGTCCGTTTCTCGATCGATCTCCTGGGTTTCATAGATTCGCCTGGCGCGGGCTATAAGGAAAGGCTCGGTTTGGGTAAATTCAACGAGTTCCACGCGCCGGCGCCCCTGAACCAGCGCTGAACTCGAGCCATCCGGCATACTCAGTAAGCGCCCTACAGCTATCTCCACGCCGATCGTGTAAAAATCTTCCGGCCCCGGTTCGTCCTGGTCAGGATCGTGTTGTGCCAGAGCGATCATTGTTTCGTCTTCCATCTGAGCTTCTTCGACAGCCAGTATCGAGGCCTCGCGCCCGACAAAGACCGGAGAGATCATACGGGGGAAAACAACCATATCGCGGAGCGGCAGCACAGGACATTCAATGAAGCCCTCATCATCAACCAGGGCATCCGGTATGCTGTACAACTCTTCAGTGCGGCGATGAAGCGCCGCACCGAAATCATCCTCATCATCTTTTAAAAACCAATCTTCGTATGTCATAGACTTATTCCTATCCATATTTTAGCCGCTTTGTCATTCACATGGAAGCTTGCCGGATAGACCAGGTCTCCCGCACACCCGCCACCACAAAAATACTGCCCGTAACCAGGACAATTGCCTCTTCACCGGCGAGGCGAATGGCTTCTTCCAGCGCGTCTTCAACAGCGTTGATCGTTCTAACCGGAGTACCGAACTGGTGAGCCAGGTCAACGATCATCTCGGGTTCCAAAGCCCTGGGGTGGAAAGATCTAGTCGCAACCACCTGCTGAACTCGCGGAAGGAGCTCTGCGAACATACCATGGACATCCTTATCTTCAGAGGCGCCAAAAACGAGTATAACGGGGCGACCCGGAAAGTAATCATCCAGCGCCAGGCGCAACTTGAGCGCAGAATCGCGATTATGAGCGGAATCCAGGATTACGGGAGGCCTGTGCTGCAAGACCTCAAACCGGCCTGGCCAGTTCACATTGGCAAATCCCTGGCGAATGGCTGCATCGTCGATCTCAAGGCCCAACCCGCGCACCGTACGCAGAGCCGTGTAGGCTGTGGCTGCATTCTCAATTTGATGATAACCCAACAATGGTATAAAAAATCGATTGCCTGCCCACACTTGTTCGCCGCCTGACTCAATGAATTCATTCACCTGGCTTTGATCGGCGGCGGGCCATACCAGAAAAGACTGTCCTTGCAGCGATCGAGATAGCGGAGAAAAAAGATAATCCTCTCCTACCTGGATAACGGGAGCACTGCATTCTTCAGCAATGCGTTTAATCGTTGAACGGGCTTCGTCATTTTGAGGGGCAACAACCACAGGAATTCCGGCCTTGACGATACCCGCTTTTTCTGAGGCAATCTCCGTCAGGGATTCTCCAAGGATCTTGGTATGATCGTAGGAAATTGAGGTGATCACAGTTACCGATGGTTTAACCACGTTCGTCGGATCGAGGCGACCGCCCAGACCAACCTCAATGACGGCTGCATCGACGGCCTGTTGTTTAAAATACAGGAAGGCCAAGCCCGTCGTTATCTCAAAAGTGGTCAGTTCGGCGACGCTTTCGATGATCGGCTTGGATCGGTCAACCAATTCAATCAGTTCGGCGTGTCCAATCGGGTTTCCATTGACTTGCATACGTTCGTTGAAATCGACCAGGTGCGGAGAGGTGTACAAACCGACCCGGTAACCGGCAATTTGTGCTGCGCTGGCGCATAACGCTGAGACCGAACCTTTGCCCTTGGTCCCCGCGACATGAATAACCGGGTAGTGCGCCTGTGGGTTGCCCAAAGCTTCTACAAAGTCGAACATACGGTTCAGGTCGAATTTTTCTGGCGAATATCGCAGATTTCGAACCAAGCTGTAATCAACAAAACGGTATAGATAATCCAGCGTTTCCTGGTATTTTTCCTCAAGATCCATATTGCAGGCATTGTAATCTGTAGGTCATATACGTGCAATAGTTGTAGCGTGGCAATTTTGGTTCATTGAATGACTAGATGCGCAGATAACCAAACCGAAGTTTCAGATATCACTTGCATCCACACCTAAATCGGGTTATCATTTACATATTCCAGTCAGCCCGTTGTCACTATGAGTGGTATATATTGGCGGTAGAAACCAATATTTATCCATACGCCAGACGGTTTCGGATGTTTGATGTATACAAGAGGTGGTGTGCAACAATCCGACAACAGGGACCTACACCACTTAACGTTTAAGGGAATAAACGATTATGACTACATCCTCAACCTCCAGCACGACGTTTAAACCCGTTCCCGCGCTCCAATCCCGCGTGACCAACCGCCTCGCTGATTTTCCCTGGTGGGTGCTGTTCATCTTTCTGGGCGGCATTTTTCTCCTGTACAATTTCCTCACCAACGAAACCTATCAAAGGATCATCTCAACCTTGGCCGAAGGTATCCGGCTGACGATTTTCGTTACACTCACAGCCTATGTGTTTTCAATCATCCTTGGCCTGCTCACGGCTCTAGGACAGTTATCCAAAAACACCCTGGTGAGGAACGTCGCCCTCTTCTACGTCCAGGTCGTCCGCGGTATACCCATCATTGTCCAGATCTTTTACGTGGCATTCGTGGTGGTGCCTCTGGCGATCGAAGGGCTTAACGGTTTGGGCGATTGGCTGGCAAGCATAAATATGTTAGCTGCCGATAACACACTTTCAAATTACAGCATCCGCAATGTCGACTTCATCGCCCGGGGCATTATCGCACTGGCAATTAGCTACGGTGCATTTTCTTCGGAGATCTTCCGAGCCGGCATACAATCCATTGAAAGAGGACAGATTGAGGCATCTCATGCGCTCGGCCTGAACTGGTTTAAGACGATGCGTCTGATCGTCCTGCCGCAGGCAATCCGCCGTGTCATGCCTCCTTTGGGCAATGACTTTATCGCGATGCTGAAGGAATCCTCACTGGTTTCAGCAATTGGCGTGAATGAGATCACCCAGCTTGGCAAGAAGTATGCCGCGGCGTCTTTCCTCTTTCCGCAAACGTATAATACCGTTGCCTTTCTTTACCTGAGCATGACTCTGGTGCTATCCATGGGCGTCAAGTTCATGGAAAGGCGTTTGAAGACCGAAAGAGAATGAAAATTCGTCCGACCGCAGATTAAGTTTTACATCTTGGAGGAGGTGAAACGAAACAATACCCAAGTATGTTCTCTAAATACTGCATTTCAAAACCTTTCCTAGGAGGAGAAACGTCTTATGAAAAAGCTGTATACGATAATCAGTATTCTCGTATTCGCCAGCATGGTGCTGGCTGCTTGTCAGCCCGCGGCACCGACTGCAGCGCCTGAAACAGAACCTCCGCCGGTTGAAACCGAACCGCCGCCACCGCCAGCGGAGACCGAACCGGCGGCAACCGCCTGCGATCAGTTTGAGGTGCCAGATCTGGGCGGACGCACAGTATCCATCGCGATCGAGAATGCTTACCTGCCATTCAACTTCGTGAGCCTGGATACGGGCGAGGCTGATGGCTGGGACTACGACTTTGTCAACGAAGCCTGCCGACGCATGAATTGCACTCCAGAGTGGGTGGAATTCGCCTGGGATACCATGATCCAGTCGGTGGCCGAGGGCCAATTTGACATGGCTGCCGATGGCATTACCATCACCCCGGAGCGCGCCGAACAAGTGGACTTCTCAGACGGCTACATCAACATTGAACAGCGCTTGCTCGTCCGCATTGACGAGGATCGCTTCACCAACATCGAGGAGTTTGCCAGCGATCCCGAGCTGATACTCAGCGAGCAAGTTGGCACTACCAACTATAACACGGCTGCTGAAATTGTCGGCGAGGATCGCATCATCGCCTTCGACACCTTCGGTCAGGTCGTACAAGCGGTCTTGGATGGCGACACTGATGGTACGGTCATCGATGAAGTATCCGGCCTCGGATACCAGGGCGCCAATACTGGCGAGTTAAAACTGATCGGTCCATCCATCAAGAGCGACGAACTCGGTTTCATCTTCCCGCAGGGCAGTGACCTGGTGGAACCCTTCAATGCGGTCATTGAGCAAATGAAGTGCGACGGGTTCTTGCAGCAGATCAACACCAAATGGTTCGGCCCAGAGTTTGATGTTACCTATGATGACATCGGGCCGGGTGCCTATGCCGAGGAAGACATCGGCACCGAAGAGAACCCGATCGTCTGGGTCCTGGTTCCCTCTCAGGACACCGAGGCTGTGCTGTCCGGCGCGGATGACATCGCCGCTGCAATCGAAGATGAAACCGGATTGATCGTAACTCCCCTGGTAACCACGGACTTCACCGCTGCTGTAGAGGCCATGTGTAGCGAAGAAGCCCATATAGGTGCTCTCAACACCTTCAACTACGTTGTCGCCAAGGAGCGCGGCTGCGCCGAGGTTGCCCTGGCATCCGAACGCTTCGGTACCACCTTCTACCAGGGTCAGGTCATCACCCGGGCCGGGAGCGGTATCGAATCCGTCGCCGACCTGGCGGGCAAAACCTTTTGCCGCCCGGATCCGACCTCTACCTCCGGTTGGATCATCCCCAGCATCACCATGCAGGCC
>DATCIL010000113.1:0-1731 GCA_036507795.1 Anaerolineales bacterium
TCTCGACGCAGGCGCGGACCATTGCCTCGGCATCGACGGGTCTGGATACGTCCGCCTGTACGAAATGGGCTACGCCACCTGCCTGCCTGATCATGGCGACCGTCTGCTCGCCGGGTTCCCGGCGGCGGCCGCTGATGACGACCTGTGCGCCTTCCCGTGCGAAGGCCAGGGCCGCATCCTGGCCCAGTCCGGAGGTCCCACCGGTGACCAGTACTACTTTCCCCTCGAAACGTTTGTTCATTTTCTTATTTGACCCTCACTGTGCAAGCCGAACATAGTTAACAAAATAAACCGGGAACATGGTTTACACTTTTTCAATGTTTTGTTCCGTGCCATTGTTTATATGCGATTATCTTGTTGATCTTTTCATCCAGAATCCCCAATGGATAAAAACTGTAATAGATCTGCCAGCGTCCCTCATCCAGTGGAATCAATGCTATGGCATCTTTGGCTAATACCTGGGAGATAAAGAGCATCTCACCACGCCACTTGATTTCGCCGTTATGCCGAACCCGGCGGACAATCACCCCTTGGTCATAGTCCACCGGTTTGATTTTCACCGGATAGGACCGCGGTGCCGGCCGATATAGTTGGGCAGGCGTTTTGCGTTGCAAGGCTTCATGCGAACGCTCCTCGTTGTATTCCTGCACAAAGGCATTAAAACAACGTTGTTGGGCCGCCATTGTTTGTCCCGGTGGCCAGGTTGTGGCCTCTTTTAAACTGCGATGCATGCGTTCATGACGACCGTTCTGACTGGGCTTGCCGGGTTGGATGCGTTCCGGTTTAATACCCAACTGGATCCACCATTTGGCCAGTTGACTGATCCCTCCTAAGGCCAGGGAGGCAAACGGCGGTCCATTATCGGTGCGGATGGCCTCCGGCAGTCCATATTCCCGAAACACCCACTCAAACCAAGGATACACGCCCGCGTACGCCGTCCCAGGCAGCCCACGACAAGCCAACAGGTAACGGCTGAAATTATCAGTGACCGTTAACGGATAACACCAGCGTCCATTACCCAAGCGAAACTCGCCTTTAAAGTCCGCACTCCAGACCCGGTTCGCCCGGTTGCAGTCTTGAAAGGGGCGGGGATCAGCACTGACCCGGCGGCGGCGCTTCCGGGGCTTCACCAACCCCACCCGTTTTAATATCTCTCCTGCCGTGCTGTCTACCGGCCAAGCTTCTCCGGGTTGCCGCCGGCATAAATAATCCAGCACCTTCTTCGGTCCCCAGTTCTGGTGCGCTAACTTCACTTGAATAATCTGCTCCTTGAGCTGATCCGGCACCGCCTGCGGATGGTGATGGGGGCAGCGGGACTGCTCTTTCAGACCATCCAGTCCCACCGCCTCATACCGATGCATCCACTTATAGGCAGTGGGGCGGCTGATCGCGTAACAGTGGCATAAATCCGTCACAGTATATTCTTCACTTAACCAATCACTGATAAATTGTAGTCGCTGGTTCATCACACAAGTCTCTTTCCACGGCATAGGTAGTTCCTCCTTGCCAGGAGGATAACTTGTGTAAACCATGTTCCCGGTTTAATCTGTAAATCATGTTACCGGTTTGTACCCATCCCCACCCTTCTCCCGGAGGGAGAAGGGATTGAACAACAACCCCTCGCCCTTCGGGACGACTCCAGGGATGGAGGAGGTAGAACGAAGTCCGGAACCAGTGTCGAGAGGGGAAGGGGTGAGGGAGGAAATGCAGGACATTGTCGGCCATTTTGTT
>DATCIL010000114.1:0-1887 GCA_036507795.1 Anaerolineales bacterium
CCCTACAAATGGGCATCCCCACGCTGGTGTATTTGCTGATTGCCGCCGGGTTGTTCTGGAAGAAATCTGACGATTGGATGGTGCTTTTTGTTTCCGTCATGGTGGCGACCTTCCCACTCCAGGATATGCCTTTGCCTTTCACGCTTGTGGTCAGGCAGCCCGCCTGGGAATGGGTCTTTGACCCGGCTAACTCGCTGGCGCTAAGCTGCTTCCTGATCTTTCCCCTGATTTTCCCGACCGGACGATTCGTGCCGCGCTGGACGCGCCGGATGGCATTATTTGTAATGGCTGGCGCGGCCAGCATGATGTTTCTTCGCAATGCCATTCTGGAAATTCCTGGGGCAGAAAACTTGGTTATAGTCTATTTACTGATCTCGTTTGGCACAGGCGTATATGCTCAGCTCTACCGCTACTTCCGGGTGGCAAGTCCTGCCGAGCGGCAGCAGCTCAAGTGGGTCATCGTGGGGCTGGGGGCATTCATGAGTAGCGGACTCGCGGTGTTGCCCCCGCTGGACTCTCTGCTGGCCTCCCCCGCTGTGAGTGCTGATCCGGCGCGGGCGCTCGTCTTATCTGTTATTCCAGATACCCTTTTCCAGGCGACCAGCCTCTTCATCCCGGTTTCCATCACCATCTCTGTCCTGCGCTACCGCCTGTGGGACATCGACATCATCATCCGCCGGACATTGATTTTCGGGCTTTTGACGGGCACATTGGCAATAGTATATTTCGCCAGCGTCGTTCTGTTCGGGCAGGTCTTTCAGGAACTGATCGGCCAACAATCTTCCATGGCAATCGTTCTCTCCACCCTGGCCATCGCCGCCCTCTTTTCACCGCTGCGCCGGCGAATCCAGGAGATCATCGACCGCCGCTTTTACCGCCGCAAGTACGACGCCGAGAAAACGCTGGCCAACTTTGCGACGGTGGTTAGAGATCAGATTGACCTGAATGAATTGACGACCGTGCTGTTGGGGATCGTCCAGGAGACCATGCAGCCGGAGCACCTCTCGCTGTGGCTGAAGGAACAAAAGAGCAATCAGTAATGATGAAACTAGCTACCTCACACTTTAACAATTTAAAGGGTTGATCGGCATGCGGACTCCGGGTAAAGTTGTTTTCAGCACAAAACCACAAATACCTGGAGGTAAGCGATGCCGACCAATCAACTGTATCATATCTGGTTTCAGCGAATCCTGCACATGTATCCTGACCTGCGCATCACTCAACAGCGGAACCTGGCCTGGATGATTGTCGGGATCTACCAAAGCCGCTCGGTACAATTGCCCCGGATTGCCGGCAAGATTCCTGGGCCGGCGAGACAGACCAGTATCGTTGCTCGCCTGATGCGTTTTGTCAAAAACCCTGCGCTGCGTGTCCGTCCGCTCTATGAACCGATCGCCGGAGAGTGGCTGGCATTTCAAGCCAGAACGACGGGACGCATCCAGTTGGTGATTGATGGGACCAAAGTTGGCTCGGGTCATCAGTTGTTGATGGTGGCCATTCTCTTTCGCCGGCGCGCCGTGCCGCTGGTCTGGACTTGGATGCGCTGTGCCAAAGGGCACTCTTCGGCTGGAAAGCAATTGGCGCTGCTTGCCTATGCTCGCCAGCTGATCCCCGCCGGAGTTCCCGTGATTTTGGTGGGCGATACCGAGTTTGAAGCCGGCCAGGTGCAATGCCGACTGGATAAATGGCACTGGAAGTACGTCTTGCGCCAGAAGTCGAACAACCAGGTTCAATCTGCGGAAGGCGAGCCGTGGCAGCGCTTTCGAGACCTGATTACCCAGGCCGGGCAGAGCCTTTGGATGGACGAAGTCCTGCTGACCTTGAAACATGCCCTCCCGGTTAACCTGCTGGCTCACTGGGAACGAGGCGAAAAGGAACCCTGGCTTT
>DATCIL010000115.1:0-7712 GCA_036507795.1 Anaerolineales bacterium
ATGAGTTTGCTCAACAGCGACCTGATCTGGATCAACCACGGCTTCGCTGCCCCCATTGCTGGCAATTACGCCGCGGCTGTTTTGCTGCGCAGGGCCTTACTGCTGCTACCTGGAGCCGTTATGGTGGTTATGTACCCTCGAGCGGTTGAAATATACACTCAGAACAGGGTGCCCGACCGGCTGTTAATCAAATCAGCGGCAGCTATCATCATCATCATTTCATTATTGACGGTTTTCTATTTTGTATTCGGAAATCCCATCGTTCAACTGGTGTTTGGCGCCGGTTACGATTCCGCCGGACCCTTATTAGGTTGGATGGGTTTGGGAATCCTCGGATACAGCCTGACCGCAATGTGGATGAATTTTTATTTGGCGACCCGCCCGCTACCGTACATCATCCTGCTGGGAATTAGCGCACTTCTCCAAAACCTTCTCCTGGCTTCCTTCCACGCGAACATATGGCAGGTAACTGCAATTTTCGCTGCGTGCGGTTGGTTCCTGGCAATTACCGGACTCTTGCTATACCTTATCTGGTTCCGCAGGCTGATCAGGGACTGAAGATAAAATGAATAATCATGCGGATTTTCAGGCTCTTTATGCTCAACACCATCTTGAAATGGAAGATTTCTGGAGCAGAAGAAGGAGCAGGCTCGCACACAAGGTAGAATTTCGTTTATTCGGTCGTTTGGTTCGGATGACCAGCAACGATTTTGAGGTACTATCCAGCGCCGATTTTTCCCGACCCTTGTATTCAGCTGCACCAGAGACAAACGAGGTCCCATTCGTAATCCAAATTATTGTGCACGCATCGCCTCGGGCTTCCAGGAATATTCCGGATGATCTGGTTGAGAAGATCCACTATACCGGTAATGAGCACTGGTTGAATATCGGCTTTGGAGAATGGGGGAATTGCTTCGTGCAAATGGCTGAGGGCCGGGCAACTGCGGTATTGACACCCGAATTCGCGAAACAACCTGAGCTGGTAAGCCGGTGTATGCTGGACACCATCTTCACCAACCTATTCACGCGCAATGGATTCGCAATGCTGCATGCCACCGCGCTGGTGCGCAATGAAAGTATCCTGATGTTGATGGCGCCCCATGGAGGCGGGAAGTCAACGACCGCGCTGCACTTATTGCTCAAAGGCAACGCTGTTTTGACTGACAGCATGGTATTCGTCACGATGCGCAAGAATACGTTGCAACTTACCGGTTTTCCTGTTGGCCGGATTAAGCTGCGCCAGGATATGCTGCCACTATTTCCCCAGGTTCGCCCATTTCTCAGCAGCGAACAGGTTAGGGGTGAAACCAAGTACACGCTAGATTTAAAACTGTTTGCACCAGACCAGGTTTGCACTCAGGCGCTCTCGCCGGCCAGGCTGGTGCTCTGCTTGATGAAAAGGCACGATCAGGCTGAATCTTTTTTCGAAGAAGCCAGACCCGAGTCGGTTTGGGAGTCAGTCATGCATAACAGCTTGCATTTCGATACTCTTCCAATCTGGCAAAGCAACCTGGAGCTGATTGCCGAAGTTGTACAACGCGCCGAATGGTACCATTTATTCGTCGGCACCGATCCCCAACAGCTCGTTAGAGCGGTGAACGCAATTTGGTAATCTACGATGCAATATCGCTTGTGGACAAACGTGATCTTGGGGCTGTATTTATTTTTAGGGCTGGGATACAGTCTCCTGGTGCCGGTGTGGGAAGGTCCCGATGAACCCGCTCATTACTTCTACGCCCTGCATATCGTCTGGCAGGGGAAACCGCCGCCGATCGAAAAAGACTACGAAGCTTACCAGCCTTCACCTTATTATTGGTTCGCCAGCGGCCCATTATGGCTGCTCAATCGCATCGACCCCAGGTTGGTGGAATATTATCTCCCACCCGAAAGACATTTTGAGAACGTCGGGAAACCCGCTCCTGTCTACGCCTGGAATCAACAAAATTTTCGGGTTATCTGGGGCGTCCTAATCCTGCGCTGGGTCAATATATTGCTCGGTCTCTTCGCAATCCGGCTGATTTACCTGGCTCTGGATCAGTTTTACACGAATTCAAAACCATTGGTGCTTTCGTCATTGTCTATTGCCGGTTTGCTGCCCCAGTTTATTCATATCATGGCGACGGTAAGCAATGACGCAGCCGCTGTTCTGGCAGGGGCATTTCTATTTTGGCTCCTGGGGAGACTGCTGGCCCACTCAAATGAGGTGCGCTGGAATCTGATGGCGGTCCTGGCTGCGATCAGTTTACCGATAGTCACCAAAATGACCGTATTGCCAATGAGTTTAACCGTCTTGTTGGTGACACTGGTTCTGTCCCTGCGCTCCAGGACAGAGCCACCAAGAAAGGTTCTCTTGGCGGCCGGCAGCCTGATCATAATCCTGGTCATACCTCTCGTGGTGATTGCCCCTTTCCGGCTCGAAGTTTTATTGAGCGAAATCCAGTGGCGCGGTTTTTATATCCGCCCGGATGCACTGACCAGCGCGTATATGAGCCGAATGGTCATTCAAGTGGTATGGAGTTTTTGGGGGAGGGTGGGATGGTTAGGCGCCGGCTTGCCCGGCTGGATCGTAGGGGTTTTGACTGCACTTGGATTAGCAGGTGGGTTGATAAGCCTTAAACTTATCACCTCTGACGGCATCATCGAAAGAAAATTTGGAAAAATTCTCTGGTTGGCTGCGGCATTGAGCATCCTTATGGTGGGGAAAAACGGTCTCAATACCCCTTTCAACCAGGGTCGCTTCCTGTTCCCTGCTCTCGGCGTATTTAGCTTGCTGATCATGAGTGGTTGGGCAACCTTGCTTCCTGAAAAAATGCACAAATATCTGCCGGCGGCAATTGTCACCGGCATGGTGGGATTGAATCTGTGGATGTGGCTGGGCGTCATTATCCAGGTGTACTTCCAACCCTGGTAGTCTTTTGTCGAGTAGTCGGGTGGTCGGGTGCGGAGGCGAATTGCGATTGGCGAATTGCGATTGGCAGAATTTGGGCAGGGTTGCAGCTGCAAGATGCAGGATGCAAGTTGCAGGATGCGCGCCGCCGAATACAATTCGGCGCTGATACGGGAAACGCAATAAATCGCGTTGAAGAGGAGTTTTCACACGCAATTCACCGGCGGGCGCGGGGCGATCGGCGCTCATGGGCGGTGGAATCGAGGACGACGAGTTGGGCCCGGCGGGCGGAGCCCCGTTGACTGAAGGAGATCGGCCTCTCTTGAGACTTATGCCGGCTATCACCTAATGGGGGAGATTGTCGGGGGTGGCAACCCTGTGCTACTCGAGAAACGACCGAGGGTTAAACCAAGATTCATTCCCAGCTTTGCCGGGCCGACTCCGGCAGTTCTAAAGTGATCCGGGTGTACTGCCCCGGCGCGCTTTCTACACTCAGGAAGCCACCAATGACTGCCATCATCGTGCTGTGCAGGGCCAATCCCTGACCGCTGCCGCCGTCTAGTTTCCCCGCCCGGTTGTACGCCAAACCGGAGGAGCCGGGGTTAGCCTCTTCACCAATCAGGTTAGATGCTCTCACTTCAGCAAACGGAACCGGCTCGCCGATAGCGAATCCCCCTCCGTTATCCTCGATCGTAATCACGATTCCGTTTTGATATTTCAAAGCGATCGATAAAAACAATCGTGTGCCGGCGCCTTTCTGCCTGCCGTGGCGAGCTGCATTGCGCGCAGCCTCGCGTGAAGCGAAGAAGAGCACTTCAGCGACGAGCGCCGGGATCCCTGCTAATTTCCGCTCTCCCTCCGGTTCAATCTCCCAGCTTACCTCGTCAAACGAGCCCTGCATATCCACCTCGATCGTCTGTCTTAAGGCCCCCATAATACCCAACCGGCTGACTTCTACGGCTGTTGTCGCCGGAGTTGCGCGCAGCAGGTCGGAAAGCTGGCGGTGGATATCTTCGAGAAGTGAAATGATCTCGGGAATATGCTTACCTTGATCGTTCTCTGGGCCGACCAGGTTCAGCAGCGACGTGTGAACCAGGGGCAGGACCTCGTCGTGCAAGACCCGGCGAGTTTGCCGGTCAAGAACCTGGCTATGGACCAGGCGCTGCCGCTGCAAACTGATCAACCGGCGAGCCATCTCCATGCTCGCCTTCGTATCAATCAAGTGTTCGCCTACCGCGCGAGCAATTTCGATCTCCTCCTGAGTATACAGACCTCCGGATTGTTTTTGGCCTAACAGCAGAACGCCGGTCAAGCCATGCTCGCTCCACAGCGGCACGGCGAAAACCATACCGTCGCTGTCGCCAGGGGAGAGGGGGATACCAATCTCGACCGGAGGTCCCAACCGGGGGATCACCTCACTCAGGTTTGGCAGCGAAATCCTGGATCCTATGGGATAGTTCAGGGTCGTGCCGGAAAGCGGCGCCAGCGCACCTAAAGGCACCAGGCAGGCCTGGCGGGCTTCGAGGATGTCTGCGCAAAGGGCGCGGAAAGGTCCATTGACATCCTCTGCTTTGGCGTTGGACTGGTTTTTCTCACCCTCCAAGATAGCCTCGTACAGGCTCTGATGGGCCACGAATGGGCGGAGGTTTTGAATAAAGCGTTCACGTTCAGCATAAGCGCGCCAACCGAGCAGGGCATAAAAAACCACCATTAACAACATGGATAACAATAAGCTATAGACCGGGCGAAGCTGCAGGGTAAGGCTCCAAGCCAGGATGAGGCTGTAGCCGGCAGCCAAAATCACTGCTCTTCTCCAATACTGCAATAGACCACGCCGGGGGAGGGTCCTTCCAGTAAAAACCTCATAAGTTACCACTGCCTGGCCCAACAACAGTACGGATACAGCAATCAAGGTCTCGATGACTAAATCGAACCAGCCAACGATTTCAACAGTCTCCGGCAACAGGATACCCTGCTGCACGCTGCTCACGATCCACACCATCACCCATCCTACAAGAAGACCAACAGCGAGCAGTATCAGAGAAGTCGAGATCAACCAGCGCCGGGCGCGAGAGCGAGCCAGGTCTCCCATTAACCGGCCTGAAGGTTCCGGACGCCGCAGAACATCAATAGCCAAGCCGATGCAGAGCAGCGTATAAACGGGATACACCAGGATCAGGAGCGGAATTCCACCAAAGGAAGGGGTAGCTACCAGGTCATATGACACGAGCTGTGAGAAAGAAGGCAGCGGGTTGGAAAAGAGGAGAAAGCCGACCAAAATAAGGCCAGCGATCAAGGCGAGGTAGAACCAGAGTTTATGCCTTTGGTACAGCCGGTTTTCGGCAGGTTTGGATGCCTCCGGGCGCTCCCAAAAACCAGAATACCATAGCATGACCACATACCAGGCTAAGGGCAACGCGGCGACCGGGACCCAACCAATCCGCCACCAAAAGTTCAATCCGGGCGCGATGGGGCTGATGCCGTGTCCTAAAATCGCAGAATGGCTAATAAAAAAAATTGCCCCCAACAGCAGGCCTCCAGCAGCCAAGCAGATCCCCCACACTCGCCCTTCGGCGTTCAAGAGGACCGTCAGCCCAAGCCAAAGCAGGAGGATGGTATTGAAGAGCGAGACGGCCAGGACCGCCCAGTCAAGAAAAAAGATGCCGGTCATCTTCCCTCCCAGGGCACCAACTCGCAGCGTGCGTTCATCACCTGCGCGGTGCCGTCTTCATCCCAAACAAGCATGCGTCCAGAAAGGACAATGATCGCGGCGCGTGTGCGAGCGACTTTCTCGTCGGTTGCCGTTTCGTTCAACCCCCAGGTTGTATAAATCTGCCCGTTTGTGCGACTGATGGTGCGTTTATCTCGGAAACCCATGCGGGCCGCAATCTGCTCGTTAGTCAGGCCAGCCGCAAGCAAAGACGCTACGGCCTGTTCGTTTGGTTCCAGGAGCGCCATGGGCGCCTGCTCGTCCATATGGCGTACCTCCTGGACTCGCGCCTCAATCTCCGGGTCGATAAAGCTCCTCCCGGCGATGGCATGCTTGAGCAGCTGTAGGATCATTTGCGGCAACAGGTAGTTGGACTTGCGAACGTAGGCGTAGTGGCTGAGGATCCCTGACCGGCGAAAATCCCGGTAATACTCATCATCATCCTGGATGGAGTAGAAGATGATCGGCAAGCGCGGGAACTCCCGGCGGATGGCCACCGCTGCCTGGATGCCGTTCATGGCACCAGCCAGCTGAACATCCATCAGGATCACGTCTGGCACATCTCGATCCAGGCAGTACTCCAACGCCGCCTCTCCACTGGCAAAGTCCGCGACAACGCGCACCGCTCCGGTAGACTCCAAACCGGACTTCAGCCCCTGACGGAGTTTTTCGTTATCTTCAACTATCAGCAAATTGATAGGGGATGGGTTCATGAAATCCCTTTCTGTTTATGAGAGAGGCCAACATGAGGCAGATTGACTTCCCTCTTAATCTTGGCGGAGATTCACGTCGCTGTCAAGCACTCAGGTGCTCTTTCTGGTGCGCTCAAGCGGTAGATATTCTATGGCCAAAAATCTACAATGGACAAGGGTTGCAAGAAAAACAGAAATTCTTATGTGGAGGAATGTCATGAAAGTCAAGATGATCCTGCCTGCGCTCACCGAGGCCAAAAGCCCTTTCTGGCGGCCGATAAAGTATTCGCTGTTTCCTCCCCTGGGTCTGGCAACCCTGGCCGGATATCTGAGCGATGGAGACCAGGTTACCATCCAGGACGAGCATGTCGAGACCCTTAATATAGACGACGAGCCAGACCTGGTTGTGATCCAGGTTTACATCACCTCAGCTTACAGGGCATACCATCTGGCCGATCACTACCGCAAGAAAGGGGCTCACGTGTGCCTGGGCGGGCTGCACGTCACCTCGGTACCTGAAGAAGCTGTGCAGCACGCCGATACAATTTTTATCGGTCCGGGAGAGGACACCTGGCCTGCTTTCCTGGCAGATTACCGCGACGGGCGCGCTGCCAGAGTGTACCGCTCGCATGTGCGCACTCTCCTGGGCGTACCGCCAATCCGGCGCGACTTGATCAAGCGGCATCTCTACCTGGTGCCAAACTCCATCGTCGTCTCGCGCGGCTGCCCGCATACCTGCGACTTCTGTTACAAGGAAGCTTTTTTCAAAGGTGGAAAGTCTTTTTACACTCAGGCCGTCGACGATGCGCTGGCGGAGATCGAGCGTCTGCCTGGGCGCCATCTCTACTTCCTGGACGATCACTTGCTCGGCAACGCGCGCTTCGCAGCCTCTTTATTTGATGCCATGAAGGGTATGGGGCGACTTTGGCAGGCAGCCGGAACGGTCCAGTCCGTGCTGCGGCCGAACTTGCTGGAAAAGGCAGTGGACAGCGGCCTGCGCAGCCTGTTCATAGGATTCGAAACCCTCAACCCCCTCAATCTAAAAGCTCAGCACAAGTTTCAGAACCTGAACCGTGACTACAACGCCGCCATCCGCCGGCTTCACGATCTGGGAGTGATGATCAATGGAAGCTTTGTCTTCGGAATGGATGACGATGATGAGACCGTGTTCGAGCGAACCGTAGAATGGGCTATTTGCCAGGGAGTGGAGACAGCCACCTTCCACATCCTGACGCCCTACCCAGGGACAGCCCTATACGAGCGCTTAGCTGCCGCGGGACGAATCTCCTCTCATCATTGGGACTTATACGACACGCGTCGTGTAGTTTTCCACCCGATGAAAATGAGCCCTAAAGTTTTGGAAGCCGGGTATTGGCGCGCCTACCACGATTTTTACGGTTGGGGCTCGATCTTCAGGTCCGCC
>DATCIL010000116.1:0-12650 GCA_036507795.1 Anaerolineales bacterium
TCCGAAATAACGATCGAAAATATCAGGTGCTCTTCGAATCCTCAGATGATGCCACGATCGTGAGCACCTTTAGCGGAAGAATTATCGAGTGCAATCCCTGCGTGAACAAAATCTTCGGTTATTCCAGGGAGGAAGTGCTGGGAATGACGCTGGCCGAAATTGTGGATACCGGGCCGGCGACTTTGCATCCGGCAACGAGACGAATCCGAAGGAACGAATTTACGCTTTATGAAGGTATCGGAAAAGGCAAGTGCGGCAGCAACTTTCCTGTTGAGGTTCGCAGCAGATTGATCACGCTGGAAGATGAACAATTCGTCTTCAGCCAGATCCAAGATATTTCAGTGCGCAAGCAGTTAGAGGAGGCGCTTGAGAAATCGCTAAGTAGATCCCGCTCTTTTTATGACACGAGTCGTTCCTTGCTAAAGATTAACCACGTGCCGGATATGCTGCAATCTGTATCGGACGGCATCGCTGCTGCACTGCCTGCAGACCGGGTTATTACCATCATTTTTGACCGAGACTTGAAGAGAATTGTCCATTATATCCGGGGCGGAAAAAACATAGACCAGGTCATCTTTGTGTCTCTGGAAGAATTAAGACAGGGACTAACAGGATGGGTTTTGCAGTCTGGAGTGCCGGCTCTCTCTCCTAAAGGTAAGTCGGACCGGCGTGAATCTGCTCGGGTGCAAAAAAGACGATTGGAATCCAATTCCGGGGCCATTTTGGTTGTGCCGGTAACTTCCAAAAATGGCGTTATTGGCACCATAACGGCGGTGAACCGTCCCGATCAAGCCAGCTTTACCCGGCAAGACGCCGAATTAATGATGGCCATCGCCAATCAAGTGGCGATCATACTAGAGACTGCCTTCCTTTTTGAAGAAGCCCAGCGCCGGGTCCAAGAGGCTGAAACACTGCGTGACTCCAGCACCGCCGTGACCGCCACTTTGCATCAGGACGAAACCATCGAAAGGATTTTGGAGCAGCTTGCTAAGGTTGTGCCCTATGACAGCGCTTCGGTACAATTGCTGCGAGATGGTTACCTGGAAATCGTTGGCGGGCGAGGATGGGCAGACCCGCAAACTTTGATCGGCATACGCTTTCCGGTTCCCGGGGATAACCCCAATACGCGCGTCATCCTGGACCGCAAACCCCATTTTTTGGGGGACGCGTCAGCGGCCTATTCTTCATTCCTTCAGGAGCCGCATAGCCACATAAATTCCTGGTTGGGTGTACCCCTGATTGCTGAGAATCAGGTAATCGGCATGCTTGCGTTGGATAGTGTTCATCCGGATTATTACGCTGAGCGGCATGTACGGCAACTCAGCGCGTTTGCCGACCAGGTGGCCACGGCGCTAAAGAATGCCAAACTTCACGCGGACGTACAGAGGATGGCGATCACGGACTCTCTCACAGGTCTGTTGAACCGGCGGGGTCTATTCGACCTGGGCCAACGCGAATTAGACCGGGCGCGCCGCTATAAACGCCCCCTGGCGGCCATCCTGCTCGATATCGATTATTTCAAACAAATTAACGATACATTCAGCCACGCCATTGGGGATCAAGTTTTGAAGGAATTAGCGCTACGCTGCCGCAAGTACTTGAGAGATGTAGATATCCTGGGAAGATACGGTGGCGAGGAATTTGCAATTTTGCTTCCAGAGACCGATGAACATAGCGCCTCCCTGATCGCAGAACGCCTCCGGGAAGCGATGACCGAAATTCCCGTACAGACCGATCGAGGGCCGATTTCAATGACCATCAGCCTGGGCATAGCCGTTATGCGGGTGGATACTGCCGAACTGGCAGTCTTGCTGGATCATGCTGATACTGCCATGTACGCAGCCAAGCAGGCCGGCAGAAACAAGGTAGCCGTCGAGCAGGATCCCGCCTATTTAATGAGCATTACGTCCCCAAATGAGTAGAAACGGTAACCTTCATCAATGGCAATTCGATAGGCGTTCATGATGTTTTCGCGGCCGGCAAAGGCGCTAACCAACAGCAGTAAGGTCGACCTCGGTAGATGAAAGTTGGTGATCATTGCGGCGACAGCTCGAAAACGATGCCCGGGCAAAATGAAAAGGTCCGTCGGTCCCTCAAAAGGGACAACCAAAGCATCCTCGCTGGCAATTCTGGCCGCGCTTTCCAGCGCTCGAACGGTAGTTGTGCCAACCGCGATGATCCTTCCTCCAGATGCATGCGTCCGGTTGATGGTATCGGCTGCCTGGGAAGGCACCTGGCACCATTCTGTGTGAATCCTGTGTTCTTCTGGATTCTCTTCGGTAACCGGGGCAAAGGTATCGAGACCGATATGCAGGGTCACGGTCGTAAAGTTAATCCCCTTTTCCTTTAATTCAGCGATTAAGCGCTGCGTGAAGTGGAGGCCTGCCGTCGGGGCTGCCGCTGAACCCGGCCTTTTCGCATAAATGGTCTGGTAGCGTTCCGGTTCTTCGAGGGGCTTGCGGATATAGGGCGGCAAGGGGACATGCCCGGCAACAGGCAGGTACGGCTCGATCGGTTCCTGAAAGCGCAGCAAGCGGCGCGGTCCTTCAAGAACTTCAAGGATCTCCGCATCGGGTCCGGACTCGATCTCTACCTTTTTGCCGACCTCCAACCCTTTCCCGCCCACCAATACCTCCCAAATCAAGGGCTCTCTGCGATTGAGAAGCAAAATCTCGACGCGCCCGCCAGTCGGCCTCTTATGCCCATACAATCGAGCCGGGATCACTCGGGTCTCATTGACCACCAGCAAATCGGCGGGGTGTAAGAATTTGCCAATTTCGTAGAATTTTGCGTGGGAGACCGAACCGCTTACCCGGTCCAGCACGAGTAACCGGGAAGCATCCCGAGGTTCTATGGGAGATTGCGCAATGTATTCTGGAGGAAGTTCGTAGTCGAAGTCGGAGGTCTTCAATGGGAGTAATCAGGAATCAGTTATCAGTTATCAGTTATCAGTTATTAGTCAAATAGGAAACCCAGCAAGTTTTATTTTGTCTTTGCGAGGGGTTCTGCTCCCCCTTATCAAGGGGGGCCGGGGGGGGATTCTTCGGCACCGCTTGCTACCTGTTAAGATACCGTGCGATGACATTCAGCACAATGGTAAGAACAATCGACAAAATAATCGAAGTAACGATGGGGAATACACAGGTTACATTTTCTGTCTCAATGCGGATGTCTCCGGGTAAACGACCCAAAGGAATACCTGCCCGGCTGAGAACGAACAGTAACCCGCCGATGACAAATATAACCAGACCCAGGATGATCAGGATACGTGCAAAACTTTCCATTTTAAAGCAGGCGCGGTTGGTCTTCTTTGGGAACGGGAACGCCGATATGCTCGTAGGCCAGGCGCGTAGCCTGCCGTCCTTGAGATGTCCTCTCTAAGAAACCCAGCTGCAGCAGGTAGGGCTCGACGACGTCCATAATCGTGTCAGGCTCCTCGCTGATCGAGGCCGCAATCGTGCTCAATCCGACCGGTCCGCCCTCGTATTTTTCGATTACCGTACGCAGCACGCGGCGATCCATCTCGTCCAGGCCAAGGTTGTCAACATTCAAGAGATCCAGCGCCTGTTCGGCGACAGTGCGATCGATCACGCCATCGGCCCGGACCTGGGCGAAATCTCGGACGCGGCGCAAGAGCCGCAGAGCGACGCGTGGCGTGCCCCTCCCCCTCCGGGCTACCTCATCCACACCTTCAGGTTCACAAGGCACCCCAAAAACACCGGCAGCTCTCTTGACGATAGCCTGCATCGCTTCTAAACTATAGAAATTCAACCGGTACACTGCCCCGAAGCGCGCCCGCAGTGGCGCGGTGATCAATGCCAGGCGGGTGGTGGCGCCGATGACCGTATAGCGGGGCAGCTTCAGGCGTATGGAACGAGCAGAAGGACCCTTTCCGATCACAATATCGAGGGCAAAATCCTCCATCGCCGGGTAGAGAACCTCCTCAACGGCTCTGCCCAAGCGATGAACCTCGTCAATAAACAAGATATCTCCGGCGCGTAAATTGGTGAGGATCGCAGCCAGATCGCCCGGACGTTCAATAGCCGGCCCGGAAGTAACCTTAATATTTACGCCCATCTCATTCGCCAAAATGTGAGCGAAGGTGGTTTTACCCAGTCCGGGCGGGCCGTAAAACAGGACGTGGTCAAGAGGTTCGCCGCGCTGCTTGGCGGCAGCAATGAGAATCTCGAGATTTTCTTTTACCCGGCCCTGGCCGATCAGCTCTGAGAGGGTGCGCGGTCTTAAGGCCTGGTCAAGTCTATCCTCGGGACGAGAGTCAGGTCCCACGATTCGATCATGTGTTTCATTCATGCACGTGATTATAACAAGACCGAGAGAACCTTGCGAAAATCTCTGCCACGAATTGCACGAATTTCACAAAATAAAGTTCATTTTTCGTGTTCATTCGTGAAAATTCGTGGCAAAGAATTATTCCCACGATTTATTGGGGAGCTGCCCAAGCAATTCGCCATGACAAAGAATTAAATAAACCTTTATAATTCCAAGAAACGTCCCTGGAGCAGCCGAATGAAAAATGTATTCCCATCCTCTCACCCGCTCGTTCTCCACAAGCTGGCCCTGCTTCGAAACAAAAATACAGACCCAAAGAAATTCCGCGAATTAATTCGTGAAATCGGCGCGCTGATGGCTTACGAAGCTACGGCAGATTTGCTCACTGCATCCATCACTGTTGAAACGCCTTTAGCTCAAGCTCAGGGCGTTCAATTATTAGAAAATATAGGCCTCGTCCCCATCCTGCGCGCTGGTCTGGGCATGGTCGAAGGCGTGTGGGATCTAATGACCTCGGCAGAAGTCTGGCATATCGGCTTATACCGGGATGAACAGACCCTCAAGCCGGTGCAATACTACAATAAATTGCCGGTGTAACCGACCGTGTCCGTTTGCCTGATCCTGGACCCGATGTTGGCCACGGGCGGTTCGGCAGTCGCCACCGTCGACCTGCTTAAAAAGTGGGGAGTCAAGAAGATCAAGTTTGTCGGTATTATCGGGGCTCCCGAAGGCATCGCCCTCATGCAGGAAAACCACCCTGAGGTTCCGATCCACCTGGCGGCCATTGACGAACGCCTCAACGAACATGGCTACATCCTGCCTGGTTTGGGAGATGCCGGAGACCGCCAGTTCGGAACCGGATGATGGCTCTTGAAAGGTATGAGTCTTAAACAAATTTTTTATCCGGAAAGTTGCTTTGGCGGATTTACCATTGTCGATGGAACCATAACGTTCTACACGCGTGTTAATGCATTGATACAACCATCCAGTGTAATCGTTGATGTGGGTTGTGGACGGGGCAGTTTTAGGGATGATCCGATTGAATTCCGAAGGGAATTACGGAATCTAACGGGCAAATGCCGTGAAGTGATCGGTATTGATGTCGATAATAGGGCTAAGGAAAATCCCTTTATTGATGAGTTCCGCCTAATAACTGAAGCCCATTGGCCAGTAGAAGACCAGTCTACCGATCTTTGTGTCTCGGATAATGTTCTAGAGCATATCGAAGATCCAGACCACTTCTTTTCCGAAATCAAACGCATATTAAGACCCGGCGGCTATGCATGTATCCGAACCCCCAATGTGTTGAGCTACTTTGGGTTAATCTCAAAATTGGTGCCGAACAGCCGGCACAGTTTTGTCCTAGAGAAGGTCAAGGATCGGGTAAACTCAGGAGACGTCTTCCCGACCGTATATCGCTGTAACACCGTTGCACGCCTTCGAAGAATTCTTAAGGAGTACAACTTTGTACACTCTGTGTACGGATACGATGCCGAACCGTCCTACCTATCCCGTTCGCGTTTCTTTTATTTCTTGGGTGTGCTGCATCAGCGTTATGCGCCGCATATTTTCAAAGTAGGCATCCACGCGTTCGGAAGAAAGCTCTAGGATCAGCTGCCCAACCTGGCTTAGCGTCAATATGGTTGTATTCAGTAAACGTCCATGGCTTCATCCCCTACAGCGGGAAGCGAAAAAACACACCTGGCGCCAGGTGTGTTTTTTCGTGTAACTTTAGCTTTCACTAATCACCTACAATTCTAAAGTAGATAATTTATAATGATCACGTCCGAATATCAGCTTATACCTGATATTGAGCCAAGACACCCACAACACTCTCCCAAAACTTAATAATTCATGGAGGTTTAGATTGAATGGCCGAGCACGCAAACCTGTACCGGCGGGCTTTTTATTATGACATCGCTTTGGAGCGGGATGTGAGCAAAGAGGTAGATTTCATCATCACGGCGTATCGACATTATGTAGGAAGGGAGTTGCAGTCCGTATTGGACTTGGCCTGCGGCCCAGGTTACCATGCTCGCTCTCTGGCAGCCAAAGGCCTCCACGCGACCGGCGTAGACTTATCGAAAGAAATGCTCGAGTTAGCCGAAAAGAAGTTCGGCGAAGAGGGACTGAATATCCGCTGGATCAACGCTGACATGCGCTCGTTCCGGCTGAAAAACCCGGTGGACATGGCGATCTGTATGTTTGATAGCTTCGATGCCCTGCTAACCAATGATGACATCGTACAAAATTTCCGGTGCATTGCAGAGAATATCAACCCAGGTGGGCTCTACTTGATCGACTTAACGCATCTCCGCGAGGTGGACTACAATCACTACGGAGAATTTCGATACTGCGGAGAACGCAACGGTATCAAGGTTGAGATCGTCTGGGCGACGAATAACCCCCAATACGATCTGGTTACTGGGATTGCGCCTGTAGCGATAGAAATTCATGTCGAAGATAATGGCGAGAAATTTGTCGTCCACGATACTGCAAAAGAGCGATTGGTAGATCCACAAGAACTTATCTTATTTGCAGAACTTTCAGGTGCGTTCGATGTCGCCGGCTGGCACGGGGATTACGACCTGAAACAGCCGCTGGATCATTCCGCTGATTCGCAACGAATGATTTGCGTCCTCAAAAAGAGAAGTTGAATGAAAAAGAGCAGCCATTCATACCTCTCTCCAAAATTGGAGGCGATACCACGCCTCGAAAAAGGCGGCTATGGCGTTTATGCTCGCCAATCGATTAAGAAGGGGGAGCTATTAACCGTATGGGGAGGCAAAGTAACCGAATCTGAAAAGTTCAGTCGATTAGCCGAGCACACCCAGCGAAGGTCCATCCAAGTTGAGGAAGAACTTTATTTGGTCCCCTTAATTCCGGAGGAGCCTGCCGACTTTGTCAATCACTGCTGCGATCCCAATGCTGGCATGAGCGGGCAAATCGCACTGGTGGCTATTCGCGATATCCAGCCGGGCGAAGAGATATGTTACGATTACGCTATGAGCGATGGAAGTCATTACGATGAGTTCGAATGCAATTGTGGCGCGCCGAGCTGACGCAGAAGGGTGACGGGCGATGACTGGCGGGACCCCGAAATGCAGCAAAAGTACGCCGGCTACTTTTCACCCTACCTGCAACGCCGAATCGATCAATTGAAGTTGGAATGAAGTTGGAGATTCCCCCGGAATTCATCCGGCAGTATCGAGCCGGGACGTTTCGAACCCTGCCCGGTAAGCGGATAAAATCAAAAGAAGAAGCGGTAGATTTTGTAAATGAACGCGGGTTTGTCTACTTCTGGCCCATAAAAGATATCGTCCTCCCCAGCCTTTGGGTTGCGGTTGCCGGCGACCGGCCAGTAGCGGATGAACACGATGACCCCGGACACGTTACCTGGGGTTGGAAGGATGCGCTTCTCGGCTCCCGGCAGTGGTACTATGCCAAGGTGTTACGCCAGCGGGCGACCATGATTTCGCTGGAGGTCGTTCCGTTCTTCTTTGCGCTTTCAAGTAACTACGGCGCACCGGAGAGCGATTATCTGACCCTGTATGAACAAGGTAAACTCACCCAAGAAGCCAAATCCGTCTATGAATCCCTTCTCGAGAAAAGCCCCCTCGATACTGTTCAGCTGCGGCAGAAAACCCGCCTGACCAGCCGGGACAGCGACTACCGCTTCAATCGCGCAATGAACGAACTGCAAAGCGATTTTAAGATCCTGCCGGTTGGCGTAACCAACTCTGGCGGGTGGCGGTACGCCTTTGCATTCGACCTGGTATCCCGTCACCTGCCTGAGATTCCCGAAAAAGCGCGCCTTATACAAGAAAGCGAAGCTCGCAGAAAGTTGGTTGAAATCTATTTTCGATCCGTAGGCGCTGGCCGACTTAATGATCTGGCAAAGCTCTTCGGATGGCGTTTAGATGAGATTGAAAAAGCGATCGACGACCTGGTGAAAACCGACGTACTCAGACCGGACCTAAGGATAGAAGGAGAGAATGGGGGTTGGATCCTGCTGGCCGATCTCGTTGAGAATTGATGCCCTCGAATTTGGGCATATCATTTTCATACCGTGGACCGGGGAGGAAGTCTGGTAAGCGCGTTCAGGTTGATCGAATTGCCAATGGAGAGCGGCTCATAGATTGGGCGGAGCAAACCGGGGTAAGCCTGGCGGACGAGCTGCGGTTGGGCATGGAATCGGGATTCGGCTCTGCACCCGGAGGAGAGGATCTCTTTGACGCGTGCATCGGCCTTTTTGGAATGCTGAATGTGGTTTTGGGCAAGCAGCCTGCCGGGGAGCCGGAAGACGTTGAGGTACGGAAAGTTGAAGGCTGGATTCTGGGTCAGGGAAACCATCCAATTTCAGCCTTCGCCTGAAAAATTATTGTATAATGACCGAGGGTCACCAATTATCGGTGAACGAAAACGTTATTAGGTTAAGGTCGACTGGGAGGAAAGATCGCTCAAAGGCCGCTTCAATCCAGAGGGAGATTGGAGAAGGAGTCCGGATACTAAATAAGGAGCTGAGAAATGCTTTACGACCCGCCTGATCACAATAAGATCATCACAATCGAACGGCATATACTCCAGGAACAGCAAAGCCACCCGGAAGCCACTGGCGTTCTCACGAACCTGCTCTACGATCTTGCCCTGGCTGGTAAGGTGATCGCCAGCCAAACTACCCGAGGAGGTTTGATAGAAATCCTGGGAAGAACGGGAGAGATCAACGTTCAGGGCGAAGAGGTGATGAAACTGGACATGCTGGCTGACCAGATGATTTATCGATTAAACGACCATACCGGCCGGTTGGCGGTGATGGCGTCCGAAGAGCAGGAAGGCATCATGGCCATTCCGGAAAAACATGCTACCGGAAAATACGTGCTGCTTTACGATCCTCTGGATGGCTCATCGAACATCGATTACAACGTCAGCATTGGAACAATTTTCGCGATTTACATCAGGAAATCGAGTGATGGGCCCGGGACTTTAGAAGACTGTCTCCAAAAAGGTAGGGATCTGGTTGTTTCGGGTTATTTAATCTACGGCGCCAGCACCATGCTCGTATATACTTCCGGTTCCGGAGTGCATGGATTTACGCTGGATCCTTCCGTGGGCGAATTCTGACTAACTCACGCCAACATTCGTATTCCGGAGAAACCAAAATATTACAGTGTCAACCAGGGCTATGAGAGGTACTGGAGCGAGGGGGTAAAACGCTTTACCGACTACCTGCAGGGCCGCGATGGAATTGGCAAAGGCCTGTCTTTACGCTATATCGGTTCGATGGTTGCCGACTTCCACCGAAATTTGTTGGCAGGCGGTATATTCTATTACCCGGCTGACAGCAAAGATCCCCGGTACACCTCGGGCAAACTGCGGCTGGTCTACGAAGCTGCCCCGTTAGCCTTCATTGCCGAGCAGGCCGGCGGTCGGGCCTCCGATGGCAAACAAAATGTCCTCGACATGCAGCCCACCTCTTTACACCAACGCATACCCCTGTTCATTGGAAACAGCGAACTGGTGGATAAAGCCGGAGAATTCATTCGCGAGTACGATCAGGAGGTTGCCCATGCTTGACGTCGCCATCATGATCGAGGGACAGGATGGTTTAAACTGGCCGCGCTGGCAGCGAATAGTGAAAATAGTGGAAGATTCGGGTTATGCGGGTCTTTATCGCTCGGATCACTACACGAATGCCAATCCACCGGACAAAGATTCCCTCGAACTATGGGTCTCCTTAACCTGGTTGGCGGATAACACCGAGCGCATCGAGTTTGGACCGTTAGTAACGCCGGTTTCATTTCGCCATCCGACCCTTACTGCACGAATGGCAGCTGCGGTGGATGATCTTTCAGGTGCGCGCCTGACGCTCGGCGTGGGCGCTGGCTGGCAGGAGCGAGAACACGAAAAGTTTGGATGGGAGCTGCTGAGCGTTCCCGAGCGGTTCCACCGCTACGAAGAGGGAGTAAAAGTGATCAAGATGCTTTTGGAAAGCGATGAGCCCGTTGACTTTTACGGAAAGTACTACCGCCTGAAAGAGGCAATCTTGCTCCCCCGGCCACAGCGTTCAGGCGGCCCGCCTATCTTGATTGGCGGCAATGGCATCAAAAGGTCTCTCCCCATGGCAGCGCGATATGCCGATGAATGGAATGGCGTATATCTCAATCCATCAGAGTTTTCCGAGCGCAACCAGCGGCTGAATGAACTGCTCGAGGCTGAAGGACGCGATCCTTCGAAATTACGCCGATCGCTTATGACCGGCTGCGTCTTCGGCAAAGACGAAGCTGAAGTGAAAAGAAAGGTCGAGGCCCGCACCAGTGGTAAACGGACCGCCGATGAACTGCGCCAACGCGGGGTGGCGGTCGGAACAGCAAACCAGATTGCAGATCAACTTGGCCAATTGGCGGAATCCGGGGTACAGCGGGTAATGCTTCAGTGGCTAGAGCTCGACGACCTGGAGGGGATCGCGGCGATGGCCCAGGGCATTCTCCATCAAATCTAGTCATGTGAGGCTACTATGCAACGCCATACCTTCAAAATCGCCTGGCTGGCGGTCATCCTCTTAACAGCCGGGGCAGCATGCAACTTCATCACAGGGATATCCGATAACGTTCAATCTGGACTCGGTACAGCCGGCGCGGCGGCCACCCAGGTCAATGCACTGGCCAGCCAGGCTCGGGGTCTGGCCACCTCCGTCGAAGAGAGTGGATTTTTGAAAACTGCTCAAGCCCTGGCAACAGGAGAAGGCGGTCAATTACTGGCAACCGCTCAGGCTTTAGCAACCCAGGCCAAGGAGCGTGGGGTCCTGGAAACTGCTCAAGCCTTTGCTACAGAGGAAGGAAGCAGCCTGCTGGCTACCGTAAGGGTAGCGGCTACCCAGGGCGTCAGGACAGGCTCCGCGCCGGAAGATATCCCGGTGGTTGAAGAGGATACCATCGTCAATTTTTATGGATCTGAAAGTGTCGTCTCGTATTTAACCTCGCTGGATTTTGAATCTGTTTTGGATTTTTATGAAAATGAAATGCCGGCCAAAGGCTGGCAGGCGACGTCTCAAGTCACTGTTGAGACGAATGCGGTCGCCCGCATGAAATATGGAAAAGTGGAACGAACTGCTGACATCCTGGTAAATGTAAATCCATTAGATCAGAAGACGATGGTAACCATCTTACTTCAGGATAACTGATTGAGCTTCGACTTAATCTGACGAGTTATCCGAGTGCGGAGCAAGTAGATGCTTAATAATTTTTTCGAACCAAAGGCCGTGGCTGTTATTGGGGCTTCAACAGATCCCGAAAAATTAGGCTACGCCGTCCTGGAAAACCTGGTAAAAGGCGGGTATGCGAAAAAGGGTAAGGTTTATCCGATCAATCCGAAGGCCGATGAGATCCTTGGTCATAAAGCTTATCCCTCCGTTCTCGACGTTCCGGAATCCATTGATCTGGCAGTCATCGTCATCCCTTACTCTTATGTTCCCCATGTATTGGAGGAGTGCGGCGAAAAAAATATCCCCGCGGCCATTGTGATCAGCGCAGGATTTCGGGAAGCAGGAAAAGAAGGCCTTGAGCGGGAGCTGGAGCTTATCGAGATCAGCAAGCGGGACGGCATTCGCCTGATTGGCCCCAACTGTCTGGGCGTGATAGATACCTACACACCGATCAATGCCTCCTTCGCGGCGGGAACTCCACCGCACGGCCCCATGGCATTCATGTCGCAATCCGGTGCACTTGGTACTGCTGTTCTGGATATTGCGCTGGCCGGTAAGATTGGTCTTTCTAAATTCATCAGCCTGGGAAATAAGGCGGATGTGAGCGAGGTCGATTTATTAGAGGCCCTGCAGGATGACTCAGGGACCAAAGTCATCCTGATCTACAGCGAAGGCATGCCGAATGGACAGGAATTCATCCAGGTAGCCAAACAGGTGACCCGCAAAAAGCCGGTAGTTGCCATAAAGTCGGGAGTAACTCAAGCCGGCTCTCGAGCGGTATCTTCCCACACGGGTTCACTGGCAGGATCTGAGCAGGCCTACCAGGCCGCATTTCGGCAAGCGGGTGTTCTGAGGGCCGAATCAATGGAGTCACTTTTCGACATGGCTTTGGCCCTCGGCTACCAACCACCTCTAGAAAAGGATCAGGTAGCCATCATCACCAACGCCGGGGGGCCGGGCATCCTGGCAACCGATGCCCTTGAGCGGGCGGGGCTAGGCCTGGCGCGGTTGCAAAACCAGACCATTCGAACACTCGAACAGCAGCTCCCCGATGCAGCCAGCGCTGCAAACCCGGTTGACGTTCTTGGCGATGCCCGAGCCGACCGGTTCCGCTTTGCCTTAGAAGCCGCGGCATCCGATCCGAATGTGAACGGTCTTT